>CAYGHY010000065.1:0-14237 GCA_964349435.1 uncultured Oscillospiraceae bacterium | reverse complement strand
CTTTCCAAACCCCAGCATAGGAATTTTTTAGGAGATTTATAAATTCCTATGCTTTTAAATAAGTGATAAATAATCTATTACCGGAATAACTTTTTAATATCGGTAAATGAATTGGAGTTTTTCCGCTGTGCGTGTAGATAATTTTTATAGAGATTCGCTCATATTAACCATGTCAAATATGGTTACAGGCATCATTGCCTTCATTTTTTCAATAATATTATCCAGAGAACTTGGCGCGGAGGGACTGGGCCTATATGGTCTCATTATGCCGGTGTACGGGCTCCTGCTTTGCATCACAAGCGATGGCCTGATAACAGCCATTTCCAAAATATCTGCAGTATACTACAGCCGAAGGGACTATAGAAATCTAAATAAAACCCTCAGTACAATATTTGTGTCCGTACTAATGTGGGCTGCTTGCGTAGCTCTTCTGGTGCTGCTTTGCAGTAAAGGGATTGCCACCCACATCGTCAGGGATGCCCGTGCAGCCATGGCATTAATGTTACTGAGCCCTGCGGTTCTTTTTATTCCATTGTCAGCAGTGATAAAAGGGTATTTTTACGGCTTGGGGGAATATAAGGTATCAGCCTCTGTGGATATACTTGAGAAGCTAATGCGGGTGATCATTCTTCTAAGCGCCATTTCAATTCTCGTTCCAAATAACGTTGAAAAAACTGTTGCAATTGCTTATTTTTCACTGGCGGCCGGTGAGCTGGTCAGCCTGATAATGCTCTTCACCTGTTATAAAATACAAAAAAACAAACTCCACGGCAATATTGGCAGAGCAAAGTCCAGAATCCAGCTGCTATTTGATGTACTTGTAATATCCGCCCCATTGTGCTTGAACGGCATACTCTCCTCTGTTCTTTCCACCGTATCAACCCTGGTGCTTCCACGCAAGCTCGTGGCCGCAGGTTTTTCATATGGTGAATCACTGGCGCTGATCGGGAGGTTTAGCGGAATGGCTCTCAACATATCCTTCCTGCCCTATATCATAATAGGCTCAATGCTTACCGTACTGGTTCCCGAGCTTTCACTCCATATAAGCAGAAAAGACTTTTGGACGGCCGAAGAAAGGATTGCTCAGGTGCTGAAGCTGGCATGTGCTGTTGGGATATCTACCGCAATAGTATGCCTGACATTGTCCGAGACATTGGGAAATTTATTTTATCATAGAAATGATCTTGGCAGTATGATAAGATTTTCATCAGTTATCTGTTTAATATCATTTATATCATCACCAACTTTCGGTATATTAAATGCTCTTGGCAAACAAAATATTTTACTAAAAAATTCATTGATTATATCACTTGAAAGCCTTGTACTTATAATTATACTCGCAGGCATTCCCGCTTTGAATATATTCGGGTACGGTCTGTCGATGATTCTAACCTCCGCAACTGCACTGTTCATAAACATACGAGAAATAAAAAAAATCTGCGAAATAAAGATAACGTTACAAGACGTATCCACGCTAATCCTGACGGGCATAACAGCATATCTGGCATCAGCTATTTTAAGCGGTCTTCTTGTTCATACCGCACCGTTAATAAAAACTATTGTTATTGTATTTGTAAGTTTTGGCACTGTTCTTGGATTAAGTGGCTTGGCGCTCAGATACAAGTCTGAATGAGTTTACTTCGCCGCAGTATTATTTACTCTGATGTTTTTAACTGCAATACAAAGGTTGCCCCCTCTCCGTCTATAGAGTTCTCAGCCCAAATTCTGCCATCCATTTCAGTCATATAGTTTGCGCAGCTGTGCAAGCCGAATCCATGCCCCTCCTTCTTTGTGGTAAAACCATAAGAAAAAATGCTTTCAAGATGCTCCTGCGCGATCCCTCCGCCGGTATCACTTATGCAAATGAAACTATTTCCCCCCTCCTGGGTTATCGTTACGGTCAGTGTTCTGTTATCCATTGCTGCGTTCTCTACAGATTCCATGGCGTTTTTTATAAGATTTGTCAGTACATGATACAGCTTGGTTCTTTGCACAAGCACCACGGCTGTTCTTCCATATTTCCTGACAACCTTTATCCCATGTTTTTCAATAGCGGACTGGTACATTTTGAGCACATCTTCAATAATCGGAATAAGCTCAAGAGACTTGAGGCTTGACTTAACTCCTGTATAATTTTGCTGCGCAGTTATAATTTCATCAATCAGTCCGATTTTATCAGCCAGTCTTTCAATTTCTGATTGAAGCCTGCTGCGAAAAATCTCGAATTCATCACCCATCGAAACATAGAACTGCATGAGTAGTTTTCCCTTCGGATTATTGTTAATAAATTCATTTAGGTCATCAAAATTTCTCTCCAGCATCGCATTCGCCATAACTAAGTCATTTATTGCACAGCCGCCCAACAGTGTGTGAAGTGATTGTATGCTTGCATTTACACTGTTCAGAAGGTTTCCTATATTGTGAAGTATTCCTGTAGATATTTCAGCCATACCTTTTCTGTGCGCCTTCTCTATCAGCCTTTTGTAACCGGTATCCAGCTTCTCAAAAAGAATAGCGCCATTGAGCGCAGTGCTTATTTGCAGCCCCAGCGAATAATAGAGTCTTAAATCCATAAGCGTAGGCTCAAACAGTACAAATCCCATAAAATCATTGCCTATATAAAGTAAATGAGCTGATAGAAAATAGGCTCTGTTCTCCTTGAACAAAACCTCCTTAAAATCCGGAGTAGATTTTTTATTACTGTTATGGGAGGGTTTAATACGTTTCCCTTCGCTATATTCCAATTCCAGACAGTAATCGTCGAAGAATCTGCCATTATCGATATCATTGAATATATATACAAAACAACCCTTTATTCCCAGTTTTACCAAATTTGTCTCAAGTGAGTCCATAAGGTTTTTCACAACAAAATTAGTAACAAGTATTTGGCCGATTTCCTTAAGAATTTTATATTTACCGGTATAAATCGCATTATCTCTGAACCACACATTGGCCAGTTTACCCTGCAGCATCATCTGAAGCTGAAGAAAGAGATTCTCAGCCCATACCAGTTTCTCTATTTCAGTTTTTGCATAGTGCAGAAAATAAGGCAGTAATATGCTGCGAAAAGCTGTCGCAATACTATTTAACCTATTACTTCCACTATTATAATCTATCTTTCGAAGCTGTATTTCAAGTTCCATCATAAAACCTAGATCAGAATTATCAAATAAAGCCTGCCTGAATTTCGCCATAAGTATATTCACATCAGCTATGCTAAAGAAGGTTCGTTCTGCTATCTTTTCGGATATTTCAGCAAGCTCCTGCTCATTCAGCTCTTCAAAACATTTGTCCGCATTGAACAAATCACCAGGCAAGGCGGAGGAGTTGGGTATGCATCCGCAGGAATCCCTGTAAACAACCCGCCCCGGCACCTTGATCCGCATTGGCACATGACCCTCGGACAGCAGCTTGTACATTGCATCACAGGCATAGAACCCAAGCTCCTTCCATGGGAAATAAACCGTTGTATATGCAGGTGATGAGAATCTGCTGATCTCCCCATCCTCATAGCTGGTTACCGCAACGTCATCGGGAACTCTGATGCCTCGTGCCTTTAGTTCATTCATGACACCATAGGTTTCATCATTATCAAGTGATACAATTGCGTCAAATTTCACTTTTCTTTCGTCAATCAGTATTTCAACCGCCCTTTTTCCCCTTTTATTTACATCCAAATTCAGCAAATCCATCTCACAAATGTAAAGCTGTGGGTTATAAATACCATAACGCTGCATGATCTCTTTGTATACCACGGTGCGCGCGTCAGGAACAAAAGGTGCAATAAATGCTATACTGCTCAGCTTGTGCACATGTAACAAATGCAGAAGAATCTCTTGTATGTATTCATCTCCAGAGAAAAAAACACTTGGTATCCCTTTAATATCTGAAGCCATACTAAGCAGGGGAACCCCCTCAAATATACTACAAAACGCTTTATTGGAAGCAACCCGCGCCCAGCCAAGAAATATCAGACCATCTAGTTTAAACTGCTTGACAAATTCAAGCAGTATGTCTTCATGTGAAATTTTTTCAGCTGTAAAACTAACAGCAAAAGGCGCAAAACGGATAATGTTGACATCATGCTTTTGCGCAGCACCACTCATGCCCTGCACTATTAAATCGTGATACTCGTCATAAGCATCTTCATCAAGCAGCCCAATTGTAAAGCGTGCCTGTTTTTGGGGCAGGCTTTGCAGTTTGTATTCCATATCCAACTTACACACGTACAACCTTATAATCTCAAGGAAACCTGAGAATAAAGGCTGCTCCCTTCCCGGTTCCTTTGCTCTCGGCTCTTATGGAGCCTCCTATCTCGTCCATATAATTCGCACAGCTGTACAAACCATCCCCATATTTACCGGTTTTTGTAGTAAAACCATATTCAAAAACTTTATTTAAAAACCCTTCCGGTATACCTGTACCAGTATCATCGATTCGTATATATTTACCGGTATTATTTTCGTACATTGACACTGTGAGTTTTCTGGTCAAACCCTCAACAGCTGTCATCGCATCCTTCGCATTTGAAATAATGCTGATTAAAATAAAAAACAGCTTGCTGCGATGTATAAGGGCTTTAAAGTATGAAGTACAATTCTTTTCAACAAATATCCCATATCTGTCAAATGTGGCCTGGTATATTTTAATTGCATCTCTCAATATCGGCTCGATAAAAAGCTCTTCAAGCCTCATATCAATACCTGCATAGCTTTGTTGGGCGGCAATGGCATCGTTTATTGCATTGACCTTGTTTTGAATTCTGTCAAAGTTATATTTGAACTGATTCTGCAGTCTGCCGGCAACAGCTCCAAGTTTAAGAAAAAACCGCATCAGCATCTTACCCTTGACATCATTACATATGAAATCTTCGAGCCTGTTCATGTTGTCCTGAAGCAGCTTGCCTGCCATGATCAGGTCATCCGCAACAGGCAGTTTTGCACTTTCCTCGATCAAATGCACTGATACGTTAACACTATTTAGTATGTTTCCAATATTGTGAAGAATGTTGGTGGCAATATCTGCCATTCCCTCCTTTTGAGCATGCTCCACCAGATTCTTGTATGTAATGTTCAGTCTGTTCATCAACATAATGCCTCTGAGCGCCGTACTGATATGAGTTGATAATGAATGATAGACACTTTCATCCATGGGACCTGGTTCAAACAGTGCAACACCCATTATTTCATCCGTTACATGCAGAAGATAGGCGAGGGTAATATGCTCTTTGTTTTCTGCAAGTATAACCGGCAGCTGCTGTCTAAGACTTTCTGCTATGCCGGGGATTTTTCCCTGTCGCCCTGATTTATATTTAAAAACATGCACACAATTGTCAAATAAATGCTCATCCATCTCAGTGTTATTTAATATCGAGCTGGATATAAATATTTGACACCCTGGTATCTCCAGTCTCTGCAAGCCTCTCGCAAGTGATTCGGTAAGATTTTGAAGGCTGAAATTGACAAGCAGTGACTGACTAACCTCTTGTAGATTGTTGTCAACCATTTTAGACTTTAAAACTCTAATCCCATGCACACTTGCTACCCTTTCACTGACAAGGATCTGCGCCTGCTGAAATAGTTCTCCTGCCCAAAGCAGTCCTTCAATCTCCCTTAACAGATACGGATAAAAAAACTTTCTGATAACGGCCACAAGATTACCAAGCCCTTTATTATCCGTTACACGCCGCAGCTGCACAACCAGTTCGGATAGAAAAATTGAGTTGTTTCTGCTTCTGTAGGATGATATAAAAGCTTCGGCAAGTTTTTCAAAGTGAATCCCGGTATTATATAATAAGCTATACAGTGACCGAACTATTTCGTCAATTTCTAATTGAGTAATATCGGCCAGATTGTACGGCGCATATTCCAGCTTTCCTCTTTCATGCGTTATTGCCGAATATGGCATGCAGCCACAGGACGATCTATATATTACCCTGCCGGCATCAGTCAATGAAGCAGACATTGGAACACTTCCATGCTTCAGAAGCCGCACCATATTCCTGCAGGCGTAGTATCCCAATTCCCACCAGGGGTAATAGACTGTCGTATACCCCGGAGAAGAATGCCAGGCAGGTCCGTCCTCCTCATAGCTGGTGACAGCAATGTCACCCGGCACTTTAATACCCCTCCTGTCAAGTTCCCTAAGCAAATAGCCCGTTTCAACAATGTTTAGTGTAATAATGGCATCAAGCTCCATATTCCTTTTATCCAGCAATACCTCGACAGCCTTTATGTTTCTTTTCTCATTATCCAATCCGCGCAGTTCCTGCTCACTGACACACAGAAGCGGGTCATATATCCCATACTGCCGCATCATATTCTCATAGGCCTCTTTTCTTTTATCATGTCTGTGATGCTCAATGAACGCTATTTTGGTAAAATGATGTACTTCTATGAGGTGTACTACAATTTCCCGTATATATTCCTCGCCAGCAAAACATACATTGGGTATGTTTTCGTATATCGATCCTATACTCAAAACCGGCAATGAACCCAACCGGTTGAAAAAGTCAGTGTAGCTGTACGTCTCCGCTGCCTTTGTCCGGTCAAGAAACATCAGCCCATCAAGTTCGTACTGTTCAATGTGATTTACTACCTTGTCAACCTGATGAGGAAATTTATACGCAATGTGGGAGGAATAGTAGCCAAATCTGACGATGTCGACATCAAACTCTTTCGCAGCTTCAATAATCCCTGTCAAGGTCTGAATATGAAAATCGTTATTTTGATTGTCATCCAGAAAGCCAATCTTGTATCTTTCTTTTATTATCGGCCCAGAATTCAGTGAATATTCCATGCCACTCTCCCATTTCTTCCTAATTACAGGTTCAGCTTAATCAGCTGCAAAGAACCTGTACTCACCGAGGTTTTTTTTGGCTTCATACAAAGCAATGTCTGCATATTTCAGAAGAATCTCCATAGTTGTGTCATCATGCGGGCAAATGCTGATTCCCACGCAGCAGGTTATGTTGATCTCATGACCCGAAAGTAAAAAAGGTTCTTTGATAGAATCGATCAGATTCTGTGCTATTCTTCCTATCTTGTGTCTATCTACCGCATTAATGATGGCAGTAAACTCATCTCCTCCAAGTCTGAAGATTGCCTTAACATTTCCGATATCATCAATGAAGTCGGAGATTATACAGGCATGAGTGTCAAGCATTGCACCGGTTCTTTTCGCTACTTCGGTCAATAGCTTGTCTCCAATATCATGGCCAAAAATGTCATTAACATTTTTAAAACCATCAATGTCTATATAGAACAAGGAAAACCCGTCACAATGGAATTGATCTTCCCTTTCCATGATAGACGTAGAAGAGTAAAAGGATCGCCTGTTTAGTAACCCTGTCAGATAATCGTAATGCGCACTGTATGCAAGCAGCTTCTCTTTTTCCTTGCGAAGAGCGATTTCTGTTTTCAATTGTTCAATTACTGCCGTAAGCTCCTTTGTGCGCTTACCTACCTGTTGCTCCAGGTTCCCAATATATTCATTCACTTGTTTTTTCAGACTCCATTTGGTCGTCATCGCAAGTGCAACCTGTTTTAGTGAGATGCTGTCAAAAGGTTTTCTAATAAATAACAGGTTGTCATTTTGTCCAAGCTTTGAAATAATCTGATCCCACGAATAATCGGAATATGCGGTACAAATAACAAACCCGACGTCCGGGTCGATCTTCCAGATGCATTCTATTGCCCGAATGCCGTCAATGCCCGGCGGCATCCTCACATCCATAAAAATCATCGAATAGGGGTCACCTGATTCTTTTGCCGCCATTACCATGCTCATGGCCTCATCGCCCTGATATGCATCTTCGATTCTATACTTTACGTCAACAAATATTTCGTTTTTGCGGGCAGCGCTGTCATCACCAAACAGTTCTTCTTTAAGAAGTCTGGTTTCCTGATAATCTTCCATGCCGGAAAAAGAAGAATCCAGAATATATTTAATATCTTCATGAATATCCTTGTTGTCGTCTACTATGAGTATTTTACAAAGTTTTTCATCCATATGCACTCCTGCGGTTCATGCATAGATTTGCGCCGACTGTATACTTACCTGCCTCAGTCGACGGTCCTGAAAATAAATTTTCAGAATCTTACCTTTACATTATAGCTTTTTTGTTAGCACAGTTCAATTAAATCCATTGGAATCCTCAATCCGCTTATTCTACATTTGTCAGGCAAAAAAGTCATACTTTTATAACACTATTTAGTACTGCAGCGAAATAATTAAATTTATTCTTCCAGAAATCCAGATGAATTAATGTTTATTTCGCTGTAGTGTTAGAAACAATATAAAATGAGAATAACATATTGACGGGAGTGCTTCAGATGAAAATGTCGACAATGGATGGAAATCAGGCTGCTTCACACGCATCGTACGCTTTCACGGAGATAGCGGCAATATACCCTATAACACCTTCATCACCTATGGCTGAATTGGTTGATGAATGGTCGTCCCATGGCAGGAAAAACGTGTTCGGGCAAACGGTAAAGGTTGTGGAAATGCAGTCTGAAGCAGGTGCCGCAGGTGCCATGCACGGCTCATTGCAGGCTGGCGCCCTTACTACTACTTATACCGCATCGCAGGGCTTGCTTCTAATGATACCAAATCTTTACAAAATGGCGGGCGAGTTGCTGCCTGGAGTACTTCACGTCTCGGCCCGTGCAATAGCAACCCATGCGCTCTCAATATTTGGCGACCACCAGGACGTAATGGCATGCAGGCAGACAGGAGTGGCTCTGCTGGCTTCGGCAAACGTTCAGGAAGTAATGGATCTTGGCTGTATTTCGCATCTTGCCGCCATACAGTCTAGAATACCGTTTATACATTTTTTTGACGGTTTTAGAACCTCCCATGAAATCCAGAAAATTGCTTCAATTAGCTGTGATGATCTGGCTGGCATTGTTGATATGAATGCAATCGGTAATTTTCGGGACAGAGCCTTGAATCCGGAGCATCCGGTAGCAAGAGGTACTGCGCAGAACCCGGACATATACTTCCAGGGCAGGGAAGCATCCAACAGGTTTTATAATGCTGTTCCCTCCATTGTCGAGAACTGCATGAAGAGCATTGAAAGTATAACAGGCCGCAGTTACAGGCTGTTTGAGTATTACGGCGCTCCTGATGCAGAATTTGTTATAATCGCTATGGGCTCTGTATGCGATACCATTAACGAAACAGTAAGCTATCTTAATATGTCCGGGCAGAAGGTAGGCACGCTTAGAGTAAGGCTTTACAGGCCATTTTCCGAAATGCGCCTGATTGATGCCCTTCCAAAGAGTGTAAAGAAAATAGCGGTGCTTGACCGCACAAAAGAACCCGGTTCACCAGGAGAGCCCCTTTATCTGGACATTTGCAAGTCCTTCTACAGCTTCAGCGGACAGAAACCTTTGATTATAGGCGGAAGGTATGGCCTTGGCTCCAAAGATACACGTCCATCACAGATCCTGTCTGTGTTTGAGAATCTTCAGGGAGAAAGCCCAAAAGATCATTTCACCATTGGTATAACAGATGACCTGACAGGCACCTCACTTCCTGAAGGCGATATCATTGAAACCACGCCTGCAGGCACCATCAGCTGTAAATTCTGGGGGCTTGGCTCAGATGGTACTGTTGGCGCCAACAAATCGGCTGTAAAAATTATAGGCGATAATACCAGTCTTAATGTGCAGGCCTATTTTTCTTATGATAGCAAAAAATCCGGCGGCACAACAGTTTCTCATCTGAGGTTTGGGCAGAAGCCTATAAAAAGCCCATACCTTGTCTATAATGCCGATTACATCGCATGTCACAACAAAGCCTTTTTGTACAACTATGACATATTAAAGGGTCTGAAGGTAAAAGGCGTATTTGTCCTGAACTGTCCATGGGACATGGAGGGCCTTGAGATGAATCTCCCGGCCTCAGTTAAGAGGTATATCGCTCAGAATATAATTGATTTTTATACTGTTGATGCCGTAAAAATAGCTGGTGATGCAGGACTTGGAAACAAAATAAATATGATTATGCAATCTGTATTTTTCAAGCTGTCCAATATCATACCTGTCAATGATGCCGTCAATTATTTGAAAGCGTCTATAGAGGAAAGCTATGGCAAAAAAGGACGAAAAATCGTCGATATGAACAATCAGGCAGTAGATAGGTCACTGGATGCACTGCATAAGGTTACTGTACCGCCAGCCTGGTCAGCAGTGGTTGACGATGAGGCTGTGCCGGAAATTGTACCTGATTTTATTCACAGAATACAAAGGCCAATGGTGCGGCACGAAGGCGACGAGCTTCCTGTGAGCGCCTTTGAAGGCATTGAAGACGGCACTCACCCATTGGGCACTACAGCATATGAAAAACGCGGGATAGCGGTCATGCTGCCCCAGTGGCAGCCGGAATTCTGCATTCAATGCGGAAGGTGTTCCTTTGTCTGTCCACATGCCACAATCCGGCTGTTTCTTCTCAATGACAGAGAAGCAGGCAGGGTGCCCACGGGGTATTCTACGCTCAAGGCAATGGGGAAAGGTTTAGAGAGTCTTCGTTTCCGTGTACAGGTAAGCCCCCTGGATTGTGTCGGCTGCGGCAACTGTGCAGATATATGTCCTACTGCGGAAAAGGCATTGGTCATGAAACCGGCGGAGCAGGAAATGGATGAACAGAAAAACAACTGGAATTTTTCACTTACAATAAGCGCAAAGGATATCCTCATGGATAAGAAGACACTCAAAGGCAGCCAGTTTGCCAAACCGCTGCTGGAATTCAACGGAGCCTGCCCTGGCTGTGGTGAAACTCCTTATATAAGGCTGCTTACACAACTGTTCGGAGACCGCATGATGATTGCCAATGCAACAGGCTGCTCCTCCATCTGGAGTGCAAGCTCACCTTCCATTGCATA
Source organism: uncultured Oscillospiraceae bacterium (assembly GCA_964349435.1). GTDB lineage: Bacteria > Bacillota > Clostridia > Acetivibrionales > DTU013 > CAYGHY01. Next base: position 3,349 of record CAYGHY010000065.1, on the reverse strand, counting down.
CACTACCAACGCCGAAGGCAAAGGACCGGCTTGGAGTAATTCCCTGTTTGAAGATAACGCAGAATATGGCTACGGTATGTATCTTGGTGTGCGGCAAATAAGGGAAAAGCTAGCGGACCTCATGCAGCAGAGCCTGGCACAAGGAGTGCCCGAAGCGGTTGGGAATGCCTTCCGGCAATGGCTTGCTTCAAAGGATGACGGCGAAGCCTCCAGAACTCTCTCGGCAAATGTGGTGGCGGCTTTGACAGGCATAAATCGCAATGGCAACAGGCCGCTTGAGGAAATACTCGAAAAAAAGGACTTTCTTGTCAAAAAATCCATCTGGATAATAGGAGGCGATGGCTGGGCATACGATATAGGCTACGGTGGAGTAGACCATGTACTGGCCTCCGGCGGCAATGTAAACCTGTTTGTCATGGACACCGAAATCTATTCCAATACAGGCGGTCAGTCATCCAAAGCGACACCTACCGCTGCAGTAGCGAAATTTGCTGCGGCAGGCAAAAAGATAAGGAAGAAAGACCTGGGCTTGATGGCAATGAGCTACGGTTATGTCTATGTAGCCCAAATCGCTATGGGCGCAAATATGAACCAGACAATAAAAGCCATCGCTGAAGCCGAAAGCTATAACGGCCCCTCGCTAATCATTGCCTATGCGCCCTGTATATCACATGGCATAAGTTCCGGCATGGGTACCAGCATAGCCGAGGAGAAAAAGGCGGTGGATGCCGGCTATTGGCACCTTTACCGCTTTAATCCTGAGCTGAGGGAGGCAGGCAAAAATCCGTTCCAGCTGGACTCAAAAGAGCCAACAGCATCCTTCAAGGACTTCCTGAAAGGCGAAGTCCGGTATACCCAGCTCATGACAGTATTCCCCGAGCTTGCGGGACAGCTCTTTGACACGGCCGAAAAGCATGCCCGCGAAAGATATGAGACGTACAAACGCCTTGCCGAACTAAAGTATTAAGGCTCACAGATAAGCTTGTATATTATTTTCAGCATCCGTTCTAAAACACATTGACAGCCGCCGTTATAATTTTACTTATAATAAGCGCCTTCTCTTGAATATGGCAAAAACATATCTTGATTGGCCTTGACTCATATTTGTATCAAAGAACTAAAAAGTGGTAGACTTTTCATTTTGGCAAATGCTTTTTACCAAGCTATTTTTGATTTGTATCCACGTAGTCCTTGGCATTAATGATTTGCTCGTCTGAAGGCATAGCGACCTGTGAGCGGGACTTCTTGCGCTCAATATTCGCCCATGCCGCAGTGTCATGCTTTTCCACCGGAACTCCCTGATTGTAATCCTTTTTTTTGTTATATGGCATTGTCGTTCTCCTTTCACTTAACACCTGTATTTCACCCATGTTATGACATATCGCAGCTAAGCTGCAAACTAAAGTATGAAAATCTCTGCAATGAACCTACAAGGACAATTATACCTTCAAAAGCTCATAAATGTGTTTTTAAAGCAAGGTTTGAAGGATAATTATATATAAGGTCCAATACAGTTTTAAAGATAGTCTTTATTGAAAATAAGAATTTATACATTCCGGAGATTCAAACAATAATTTACAAAATTTACAGCATTAACATCAATATGATGCTTTATTTATTTAATTAATGACAAACCTTTAAAAAATGTGTTATAGTATATTGATAAAATTTTGTTCAAAACAACAAAAATAAAGGAATTATATAGAAATTTGTTGTTATTATATGTTTTTATGGGGAATTCGCATGTTCACGACAGAATATAGATTTAAGTTTTATTTAAATGCCAGACATACATTGAATAAAGATCAATCTAATATCCATCCTCATACATGGGAAATAGTAATCTATGTGAAAAAAGAGAGTGATGCATTCATTCAGTTTACTCAAATTGAAAACGGAATAAAATCATACCTGTCTAAGTTCGAAGGAAAATTGTTAAATAATATTGTTCCTCTTAATGAATATATTCCAACATTGGAATATATTGGCGAAGTTGTTCATAAGCAAATACTGGATTTACTAAGCGCAAACGAATGGGTCTTAAATAAGCTTGAGATAAGTGAAAATACCAGCAGAGCATATATTTTTTCTAATAATATCAGTAATAATAATGATAGATATTTGCCAGGTGAAAAGTTAATACCGGGTGCAGTTTTCAAAAATCAGCATAATTCCATCAATGGAAATGAATGCTTTTCATTTGAAAATGAATTGGAAAATTTCGAACAATTACAGATATTGGAGGTTAAATCTAAAGAAGAGGCGGCCGTCTCCATTAATGGCACTGTACATAAAGCAAGAAACTCATCCGAAATGGAGGAAAAAACCTGTACAGATATAGAAAAGCCTGAAGTTTCTAAAAGCACTAATGAAAATGACATGCCGGATGCAGGAAAGAAAAATGATAATACTAGATATCTGCTGATAAGTACGGGAATCATTTTAATTGCAGCGGTGCTTTTAGTTTTATGGATAACGCGGCAGGGAATGTATCCTTGGGGGTCTGATAGTTGGTTTCATATTTTCAAAGGGGATTTGTTATATAAAAGTATTTTAAACGGTGATTTGTATCCGCTATACACCGATATTTGGTATAACGGAATAGAGCCATTGCGCTATTGGGCTCCGCTGCCTCATTATATATTGGCAATTATTGTGATTGCCACAAAAGGCAACATAGCGTTATCATATAATATTTTTATAGGCTTGATATTTGTTGCCGGAGCATTGGGCTGGATATTATGGGGCATAAATATAAACCGAAAAAAATTAGCTCTTGTATTAGCTTTACTTTGGTTTTTCCTGCCTGATAATCTAAGGGTTCTTTTTTCCGAAGGCAATTTGTCAAGGGTAGCTGTTTCAACATTATTTCCATATTTATTATTAAATGTCTGGAATTATCTTGAATACAGAAGAAAGAGAAATGCAACAGGCATTGTTATAATAATGTCTGCAATAACACTATGTCATGCAATGATTGCAGCAATGGTAGGGATAACCGTATTTTTGTTTGTTGTATGTTATACTATATCAGAAAAGAAATTGAAGAGAGGTCTGGAAACAATTATATGCATAGGTTTAGGCATATTAGTTGTTGGAATATGGTTGTATCCGGCGCTAAAAGGAGGCTTGGTCGCTCAAAATGCCGATGCTGTGAGCGAGCTTATGAAAGGTCTGACTTATAAGTTTTCTGAGTCTTTAAATCCATTTTTAAAAATGAATAATGCTGATACTTTCTATTTTGGCATTAGTATTTTACTTGTATCTATACTGGGATCTATTTTTTGTAAAATGAAATATAAAACTGGTTTTCTTATTACAATTATAATTTTTATTGGAACTACTAAAT
>CAYGHY010000064.1:0-14765 GCA_964349435.1 uncultured Oscillospiraceae bacterium | reverse complement strand
CTGAAGCTCCATTCCCCGGAAAAGAATCGGAAGTAATATTTCAGCCGACCCTTAGCTGATTATCAGAGAAAGCAGGTATGAATTATGAGTAGAGAATACAAAATGAGAAGTTTGTTTATCAGCATGATAATTGCCGTAATATTTACAGCCACTATCTTTATGCATGGCTGCAAAACCAATATGTCAGAATATGAACCTCCTGCAAACAATGAAGATGGTATTATAAAATTACCCGCTCCGAAGCTTGACGGTGATGTATCTGTTGAAAGAGCACTTCATGAACGAAGGTCGATTCGGGAATACGCTGACGATCCTATGACGCTTAAAGAAATATCACAGATATGCTGGGCCGCTCAGGGAATTACCGACAAAGCAAGGTCGCTGAAGAGCGCGCCGTCAGCGGGTGCTCTATACCCACTTGAGGTCTATGTTGTGACCGGCAGCATAACAGAACTCTCACAAGGTGTTTACAGGTATCTGCCGGAAGAACACGGACTTGTCAGAATCACCGACGGCGACATCAGAAATGAATTGTCTGTTGCCGGTCTTTCCCAGTCCTCTATACTCAAGGCTCCTGTGAGTCTTGTGTTTTCAGCTTTTTATAAAAAAACGACACAAAAATATGGGGAAAGGGGTATTCGGTACGTACATATTGAGGCCGGCCATGCGTCGCAAAACGTATATCTCCAGGCTGTATCTCTGGGTTTGGGTACTGTGGCAATAGGAGCCTTTAACGAATCCGAAGTCAGGGAACTGCTTGAAATGTCTGCTGATGAGCAACCGCTATACATAATGCCAATCGGAAAGTTGGCATCGAAATAACAGCATACTGCAGCGAGGCTGCAAACAGTTGTCAGAATCCAGCAGTCAGGATTCAAATTGCTCTGCATACAAGCTTCCAGCAATTTTTCATACGGCGGCGGATAATCCAAAAAGATCAAGCAATCGTTCCCAAAAAGTCCGTTTAACTTTTACTTTCTCAATAATCGGCTCAATACGCTTTTCTTCAATTCCCCCAGTCTGCATAACAAACTGCACGGACTCAACGTTGGTATTTCGAGGAGAAATGAAGGAAACCACCTCAAAGTCCCCGCCTGTGTAGGAGCTCAGCATTTCATCAATGGCATTTTCAATTTCACCGTCCATGGACGACGTGCCCTGCCGAAGCTGCTCCGTACCCTTGGCAAGCTGCTGTGTGCCCTGATAAAGTTCGATGATACCGGAATATAAGGATTCGCTCCCTTTTACAAGCCCGGAATAACCTTCATTAAGGGTGTGACACCCCTTGCCGATTTCCGCTGCGCCGCCCGTATAGGCTTCGATCCCATAATGCAGCTTATCATATCCCGTGGCGAGTGTTGTTAAGGCTCCTTTCAGCTGTGCGATGGTTTGCGGAAGTCCGTTCAGCATTGAGGGAATAGCCTGTATCCCTGCATCAAATCGTGTATAATTATCTTTCAATCCGGTGGAGCCGTTTGCCATATTGCCCACACCGGTTTGCAGCTGTCCCCGGAATTCCTTGTCTGCAGTAATGATGCCGCTGTTGCCTTGCAGTAATTTGGCAATCTGTTCATACGTCATGATCTGAGTCTGAATAGCAAAATAGCGTTCGCTTCCGGGATTTTCTCCTGCAAGCTGTACTTTCAGTGCCGGTATTTGCCCACCCAGCTGGGAGATCATCTGTAAATTTGACTGCAAGACCCTTTCAGCATCCAGACCATTTTGAGCCAGCTGTGCCTTGTATTGGTGAAAACTGTTCTTTAATTGATCAATACCTGAGGACAAGCCATCGATACCGGCTTTTATGCTTGTTGAACCCTTTGCCAGTTCAGATAAACCCGATGTTCCGGAATTGAACTGGTCAAGTCCGCTCAATATGGAAGAAAGTCCGGCCTTGATTTCAGCAGAGCCTGATAATAGCTTTGTGTTCTGTGCCGCTAAAGTCTGCAAGCTTCCAGTCAATTGAGTCATCCCTGACTGCATACTTTTCATGCCGCTTTTCAGTTTGCCTGCCCCATCTTTTAAATCTACCGTGCCGCCGTTTAATTCCTGTATCCCGTCATCAATTTCTGCTATACCGTCAGAGAGCCGGGAAAGTTTGTTGGTAAATATGCCGGTATCCAACTCACTAATGCTTATAGAAAGGGGAACTCCCGTAATCTGTACACCATCCATATAAAAATCCTTGATTTCTGCAGATATGTTGTAATCAGCCTCACTGCCCTGCAGCATAGTAAAAGAGATCACCTTGCTTCCTCCCGCATTGGCAATGGTAGCGCCTGCAGCCTTAATGACCGTACATGACCCCGCATCCAATGTCAGTGAGGTCTGTACGGCGTAGTGTTCTGCAAATTCCCTCTCAGCATCAGGGTTCTTTTTTATACTGATTTTTATTTTTAGAGAGCCTTCCGCTCCCGATAATTCCTGAGCGGATACTTTTTTTCCATCAAGAAAATAGGAGATAGAAACCAGCCAGGGCATTTCCATTGTGTTAAGATTACCCTGATAATAAAACCGGCCTGCCGGAGCATTCACCCTGATTTGTCCCTTAGATACGGACAGCTTGTCGGTAGTGGAAAGATTATAAACTGTGTCATAAGCGCCATAATCTTCAATAATCCCTGCCGTATCAAGCGCAAAAGCATTTACTACATATGCATTCTTAAATGAACCATCGCTTTCAAGCGACACATATATATTCTCCTCTTTGCTTACACTGCTTTGAGCCCTTGAATGACCCGGCAGTACGAGCAGCATGGTGAGCAGCAAAACTATAGCTGCAGCTTTGCGAAGCTTTTGATTTATTTTGTTCATTCTATCATCTTCCCCTCACTTATTTTTTTTGCTCTGCGCCCGCTCCATGTCGTTCTTTGAATAAGCCCGTCAAACAGTATCAGTAGCGCAGGCAGGAAAAGCAACACCATCACCGCGGAGATTATAGCACCCCGCCCCAGTATTGTACCCAGCTGGCTTATGATGCCGTTGGTGGAAACAAGGCCTAGAACTAATCCTGCAGCTGTCAGTATTCCCGCTGGAGTCAGTATGGAAGCAGCGGTATCCGATATGGCAAGCCTGGCCGCTTCCCTCTTTTCCAGACTTTTGCGGTTACCCATATAATGCTGTACGAATAGTATTCCGTAATCGACAGTCGCACCCAGCTGTACCGCACTAATAATTTGATAACCAATATAATTCAGGCTGTTTCCTGTAAAGTAGGGCAGGCCCAGATTGATCCATATGGCTCCTTCTATAGTCAGCAGCAGGATCAGCGGAATGGAAACAGATCGGAATGTAACAATCAGCACCAGACCGATGGCGATGATCGAAGCCATAGTGACAGGAAGGTAGTCTTTAGTGATGGTTTCTTTTAAATCGTAATTAATAACGCTTTGTCCTATTAAGTGATAGGTATCTCCGTAATATTCCCCGGCAGCTTTTCGTATCTCTTCAACGACTGCAAAAGCTTTGTTTCCTTCATCGGGGGTTGCAGCGTAAAGTATAAAGCGGCTGTATCCGCCGGAGCGAAGCTGAGATAGCTTCTCACCAGGGAGAAATTCTGCCGGAATTTGTATACCCACCGCATTGGAATAGGAGATAACGGCAGTCACATTGGGAACTTCGGCAAGCGCTGTCGTCAGTGTGTTTTCGTTCACAGTATCTCCCTCTGGAACCAAAAGCACCATTTGCTGTGTCTCGCCAAAAATATTGCTTATATAATTTGCGTCCTTCCTGACCACCGAATCCTCACTATGCATACCGGATGAACCGTACAGGAACTCGTTGTTCTGCTGTGCCAAAAAGCTTGGAACCAAAATCATAAAGATTACCGCTGCCAGAGGGATGCAGCTGCGTACTGCCACTTTGCCAAAGCCTTTGAAGGACGGCATTAATGAACGGTGATGGGTTTTATCCATTAACTTTGCAGTATAAATGGCAAATATCGGCAAAAACACCATTACTGATATGTAGCTGAATAGCACACCCTTAGCCAGAACTAACCCCATATCCGGCCCGATTTTAAACTTCATCAATGTCAGCGCCAAAAAGCCGAAAACTGTAGTAGCCGCGCTTGCTGCTATGGCCGAGAACGAATTGGCTACCGCCTTCTTCATGGCCTCTTTTACCTCAAACCCATCCTGCCGGAAACGTGCAAAGCTATGAAGCAGAAACACGGCATAATCGATTGATACGGCAAGCTGTAAAATGGCACTGGTAGCCCTGGTCACATAAGATATTTCATCAAGAAATATATTCGTGCCCTCGTTGATCAGTATGGCTACACCTATGGTAATTAAAAACAGCACCGGTTCAAACCAGGAACTTGTTGTAAAAAGCAATATTAAAAGCACCAGAGGCACCACATACAGCATGATTCGTAATATTTCACTCATGGTTGTAGACTGGACGGTTACATTATTAACGGTTTCACCTGAAAGCACGCTGTCATCACCGGCAATCCTGCGAATATCATCAATAATAGCAATACTATTCTCATTGTCCGCCGTCAAGACAAATAGCGCACCGCCGTCCTTATACCAGGCTTCCGCTGTTTCTTGATCTGCCATTTCCACGGGCTTATAGATATCTACCACGTCATCCAGCCATAATACCGAGCTTACACCCGATACATCGGCAAACTGCTTTTTGTATTCCAGAGCCTCCGGTATACTTACATTGGGAATAAATACATTTACATTGGGTATTCCTTCTGTAAAGCTGCTGTTCATCACATCTATCGCCACAGTGGAAGGTGCATCCTCCGGCAAATAGTCTGCCAGATTGTAATTCACACTGACCATGGTCAACAAAGCCCCGCACAAAAGGGCTGCTGCAATGCTTACAATAAGTATGGATTTTTTATGTTCCAAAATCTTATTTGCAAAATGTTCCATTTTGAACCACCTAACTATTAAACATAGTGTTGATTTTCAGTCATATGTGTATTATAGTAAAATCAGATACCGTATTCAATAATCAATGCAGCTGGTTTTGTTTAATAATAGACGGCATTAAAAGTAACGTTTAAATAAATTGAAAAAGTTTTATAAAATATATTTTTTTTTCATTATAAGAGGTGAAAAATCGTATGACAAACAGTAGTACAGACCGCAGAGTGCGAAAAACAAAGAGGATGCTTAAGCAAGCCCTTACAAAGCTGCTAATGGAAAAAGAACTGAAAGATTTGAGTGTGTTGGAGTTAACAGAGTTGGCGGATTTAAACAGAGGTACGTTTTATCTGCATTACAGAGATATTTATGATCTGTACGAACAGGTAGAAAATGGAATCCTAAACGAATTCAACATTATCATTAAACGGCATTTGTCACAAAACCCCCATGGTATCCCTTTTCCCCTTGTTTTAAATGCATTGGAGTTTTTGGCAGAAAACGCCGATGTTTGCATGGCCATTCTGCGTACCAACGACACGGCCTTCCTATCGAAGCTTATTGAGATGAATAAGCCCGAAGACACAAGGGGATGGCAGGCGCTTTTCGGAAGGAAAAACGAAGGTTTGTACGAGTACTATTACTCCTATATAACCTCCGGATGTGTGGGACTTCTACGCTCATGGTTTATGGGGGGCATGAAAGAACCCCCGGCTAAAATGGCCGCTTTGGCAGAGAAAATAATGTCCGGCAGTATTGGGCATAGAGAAGCGTAACGCTGCTTTGACGCTTTGCATGCATAAAACTCTGTACACTCCTCTATCCTATTTATTGCTCTGTATTTTGTTTATTGGCAAATCACTGACCTGCGCTGCTGCCATTTCCAAAAATTCTTTGTCAGTCACGTTAATCATTTACCTCATTGGCAGATTCTCCAATACCCTCCCCGAAGCCTTCCTCATCTCTATTTCCGCCTTTTCCAGTATCTCTCCTACCTTTTTATACTCTATTGTTCTCTTAATCTTTAATGTGGTCGTCTTCACAAGATCCTCATATGTCATAATAAAATAACGTATTATCTTATACTGGGGAAGGTTTTTGTTAATCTCTTTTATGGCAGAATCAAAAATGGATCCCAATTCTGTTTCTGACGGCATGGTATCCCGGTCTGCTGAAAACTTTTCCCTGTCAATTACCAGTTCCGCGCATACCTGTATATCTCCGTCCGGTGCTCTGTTTCCCCAGGCAAAAGAATCCTTGACCCCCTGAATATTATTGAGAAGCACTTCATACTCTTCCGGAAACGCCTTCTTGCCGTTAGTAAATACAATCATTGATTTTGCACGTCCGGTTATCCTGATGAACCCTTTGTCGTCTATAGTGCCAAGATCCCCGGTTCTGAACCAGCCATCGGCATCAATAACCTCTGCAGTGGCATCCGGATCTTCAAAGTAGCCAAGCATGACGTTACCGCCCCGTGTAATTATTTCGCCCATTCCATTCTCATCAGGCGCATCTATTGCAACTTCAACTCCAGCCATTGGATAGCCTACCGTACCGGGTTTATTTACAAAATCATTATTGGCTGCTACAACGGGTGAAGTTTCAGTAAGCCCATACCCCTCAAGCAAGATAAGTCCCATCTTCTCAAAACCGATAACCGCTGCCGGATCTAATGGAGCGGCTCCTGAAACAGCAAGCCTCAAGCCAGGTCCCAGCTTATCAAATACACTTTTGAATATCTTTCTTCTCAAATCAATACCCACAAAGCGCAATATGTCGGACAACTTAGTAAGAATCATAATCAACTTCGCCTTGCCGGAATTTTTTATGCCATCCTGCAATTTTCTGTACATAGCTTCCAATATGGCCGGAACCGCCACAAGGATCGTAACGCCATATTCACGAAGGTTTTGCGCAATAAACCTTATCCCTTCGCAGTATGAAATGCAAACACCACTGTGTACCATAAACATCAATCCTATGCTGTTTTCAAAGGTATGATGCAGTGGAAGCAGAGAAAGATGTACATCTCCCGGTCCTGCTTTTATAATAGTCGACATGGCCGTGACATTGCATGCAATGTTGGAATGGGACAGCATGACACCTTTTGATATGTTTGTTGTCCCCGATGTAAAAAGAAGAATGGACATCTTCTCTCTGTCTACCACGGCATCTACAAATGATCTATCGCCGGCATCCAGCAATGACCTGCCCTTCTCTATAAGGTCCGGCAGAGTCAGAAATCTGGAATCCCTGACAAGAAAACCTGCAGTCTTCTCCATGCAGATAAAGTATTTAACCCTGTCATTGTTGTCAGCTATTTCCTGCATCATTTGATAGTAGGCAGGGCTAAAAAAGATTGCCTCAACTCCGCCTCTTTTAATCAGATTCTCCACTTCATTTTTGGGAAGATATTTATCCAGGGGTACTGCCACCCCCGTTCCGTTAATGATAGAGAAATAGCAGACACCCCATTCGTATCTGTTTTCGCTAATAATAGATATGCGAGCGTCACTCAAACCCATAGAAGTCAATACAGTGCCAAGGAAGTCAATATCCCTTCCAAATTCAACGTAAGTCTTCCCTGTAATCTTTCCTTCCGAATCTTTAAATTTAAAGCCCACGGCATTTCCGTATTTGTGAACACTGCCCTTCACTAATTCCTTAAGATCATTGATCTTTCTGGGCTCATAGTACCCCAATCCTCTAACAACTCTTCTTCCATCCTTCTCCGAAATACTGATACCCTTACTCATAACCATCCTCCCAATCATATCAAGCATTATTTCCGACCCCTGAATGAGTTTATAATATCGATATCACCAGATATTATTACCTGATTATAATTATATAGCATATTTTTATAAAATACAAGAAAATTGTTGACGCTTATAACTTAATAGATCCTTTTCCCCAAAACGGAGCATATCAGGGACACGGCTAATTCCCCTGTAATATTGGCATGATCCAGAATTGGATTCAGCTCAACCAGGTCCATCGAAAGCAATTTAGGCCTCAATGATAGCATTTCCGCTGCAAGATGAGCTTCTCTGTAAGTCAGACCTCCTTTCACAGGAGTTCCGACACCCGGTGCGTCAGTCGGAGCCACTACATCCAGGTCATAACTTAAATGAAAACCTTCAGTCCCATTTTCTACGATTTCAATAGCTTTTTGCATTATGGCTCTGAGCCCATGCATATCAATATCTTCCATAGTAAAAACAGTAACACCCGACTTTTTCAAAAGCTGTGCCTCTTCAGGGTCAAGAGATCTGGCACCTATAATGGCTATCTTTTCAGGGTTGATGAAATCGACTTTATGCGGTCTGAAGCTTGTCATTTCTAACATTCCTAACCCGGCAGCTGCTGCCAGAGACATGCCGTGAAGGTTACCAGACAAGGTAGTATCCTCAGTATTAAAATCTCCGTGGGCATCCATCCAGATTGCGCCAACATTTTTATATACGCTCTGAACACCCAGCAGTGTTCCTACGGCAATACTATGGTCACCACCCAGAACAAGCGGCATATTGCCCTCCTTCAAGCTTTCTGCCACCTGGTTGAAAAGAGCTTTATTAATGTTTCTTATTTCATGAATATATTTAGGTTTAAAGGGTGCATCAAAACCGTCTTTACGGCTTTCCGGCACCGGCACGCTGATATTCCCCAAATCCCTGCAATTTATGTTCAGTCCTTTAATCGCTTGTATGAGTCCTGAATAGCGTATTACGCTAGGTCCCATATCCACGCCTCTCCTGTTGGCCCCCATATCTACCGGAACTCCAATTACATCTACATTCATGAGCTTATCTCCCTATGTTAAATCACTAAAGCCGCATGTAAGATAGTCCTTTTCTCCTTGGTTTATATCAAACCCTTATTAGCTCTGAAAACCCATTTAGAGTATTATTCTAGAACTTCAACAACCTCTTTTAGCAAATCAACAATATTGATATGCTGTGGGCAATGACTTTCACACACTCCACACGAAATACAATCAGAAGCTTTTCCACTTTTGCCTGTCAACCAGTTATAATGACCTTTTGATCCTGCAAGATTTTTATATGTTTTATAGTTATTATAGCATCCGAATATTCCGGGTATATTTATTTTTTGTTGGCAGCCTTCAACACAATATTTGCACGTCGTACAAGGAATTAACGGCACTTTTGCAAGTTCTTTTACTACTCTAGCAATTGTCTCAAATTCTGAATCCTGTAAGGGTTTAAATTCCGACATATAACTTAAATTATCATTCATCTGTTTTAAATCAGACATACCACTGAGTACTGTCAAAATCCCTTCAAACGATGCCGTATAACGCACTGCCCAAGATGCTACTGATAAATCGGGATTTGCTTCATTAAATATTGACTGGATTTCTGGACTCGGCTCAGCCAGCAAACCCCCTTTTACAGGCTCCATAGCGATAATTGGTTTATTATGTTTACGGGCTACCTCGTAACATTGTCTAGACTGCACTGTTATATTTTCCCAATCCGCATAATTAATCTGCAATTGTACAAATTCCGATTCAGGGTGATTCATAAGAATCTGATCCAAGTATTTTGCTGCATCATGAAAAGAAAACCCAACATGCTTAATGAAACCTTTTTCTTTCATTTCATTAACAAACTTCCAAGCACCTACTTTTTCAAGCTCATCTATCCTATTGCTATCAAGGGCGTGTAATAAATAGTAATCAAAATATCCCGCTCCCGTACGCTCCAACTGCGTATCAAAAATACGTTGTAAGTCTTCATACTTTTGAATCATCCAAACAGGCATTTTTGTCGCTAATTGAAATGATTCCCGTGGATAACGATTAACAATCGCTTCTCTTGCCGCTATTTCTGATTTTCCGTTAAGATATACATATGCTGTATCAAAGTAAGTAAACCCTTGCTCTATGAATCGATCGACCATTTTTATTGTCTGAACCATATCAATTTCTTCTTTTATCATCGGCAGGCGCATTAACCCGAACCCCAATTTGCGAATTTCTTTCCCCCCAAAATCGCTTCCCATTTTACACTACCTCCATAAGCACGATATTATTCTCTTCCATATTGTAACACTTTTTTTGATATGGTACACTCATTTTAGAGCATTTGAGCTGCCCGATATCAATAAACTTTTTGTTATCACAACAGAAAAAGGCTGAATCTGATTTAGAAGAAATCGAAATAACATTGAATTTGAACGCTTATATTTAGCATAACCGCTTTGCTATTGTATTGGCTTCGAATTTCACTCTTTCTTCATCTATAGTTTTAAGCTCCCTGTTTTCCATCAGAACTGTACCATCAACAATAACCGTATCTACATCTCCGCCCTGTGCGGAGTACACTATGGCTGAGTGTGGATTATTCAGCGGACAGATATGAGGTTTGTCTATGTCAAGTAATACTATATCCGCTTTCATACCGGCCTTTATTGCTCCTGTTTCCTTTTCAATGCCAAGTGCCCGGGCCCCATTTGCCGTTCCCATCATAAAGGTTTGCCTCGCGGTAACCAACTCCGGATTTTGTGCTGCTCCCTTGTGAATTAAAGCGGCCAGATGCATTTCCTCAAACATGTTGAGATTGTTATTGCTGGCGGCCCCGTCAGTCCCCAGTGCAACATTGACGCCTGCGTTCAGCATTGCCGGAACAGGAGAAATACCACTGCCGAGCTTCAGATTGCTTGTAGGGTTATGCACTGCATGAACACCGTATAGGTTTAATATTTTAATGTCCTCATCAGATACATGGACAAAATGTGCCCCAATAACCGGCACGTCAAAAATGCCTGTTTCTACACATATTTCGACAGGAGACTTGCCGTATTTTTTAAAACTATCTTCCCGTTCCTTTGCAGTCTCAAGTATATGTATATGAATTCCGGCTTGCAGCTCCCTGGCTAAATTTGCGGCCTTTTTAAGGGATTCGATATCAAAAAGGTATGTGGAGTGGACCTCAACATACACCTTGATTCTGCCGTTCGCCTTACCATTCCATTCTCTGTGGAAGCTTCTGAATTCATTAAAAGCGTCAATAGCCCTCAAACCTCCATCTGAATGAAATTCAAGAGGGCTTCTCGACAAATTCGCTCTCATTTTAGTCTCATAAACAGCATTTGCTGCGGCATCCATGTAAAGATACATATCTGCAAAAGTTGTAGTTCCTGATCTTATCATCTCCGCAGCTCCCAGCTGTGTCCCCCAGTATACATCCTTATCCGTCATCTTATCTTCTATCGGGAAAATCTTTTCGAAAAGCCATTTGTGCAAGGGTAAATCATCGGCAGCATTTCGCATCACAGTCATACCACAGTGGGTGTGGGCATTTACAAGGCCGGGCATAGCAAGCTTCCGTCTACCGCTTATTCTTTTATCAAACTTAAAAGCCCGGGGCATGTGGCCGGATGGCGCAATAAAAGAAATTCTGTCTTCTTCTATTCCTATATCCGCATTTTTCACATATTCCGCTGCAGGATTTGCAGTCAAAACATCAATACCTTCAATCAGTATATTCATTTAATCTCTCCAATGGCTTAGCTGCAATATATAATTATCCTGTTTCATTAAGTCCCGCTCTGCCAGGAAGCGAGATATTTCACTTGTTCAGCCGTGAGTACATCAATTTCAATACCCAGGGATTCCAGCTTCAGCCTTGCGATTTCATGATCTACCTCCTTTGGCAAAAGGTAAACCCTGTTTTCCATCGCGGATGCATTTTTAACAAGGAACTCGGCGCCCAATGCCTGATTCGCAAAGCTCATGTCCATAACAATTGCAGGATGCCCCTCTGCTGCAGCCAGATTGAGAAGCCTTCCCTCAGCCAGCAGAAACAGCTTTCGCCCATCCTTCAGAGTGTATTCTTCTACAAAATCTCGCACAGTCCTCTTTGAGGCTGACATTTCCTCCAGCGCGGTTATATTGATCTCATCGTTGAAATGGCCGGAATTAGCTATTACAACTCCTTCCTTGGCAAGCCGCAGATGTTTTTTATCGACTACGTTAAGGTTTCCTGTCACTGTAATAATTATATCAGCACAGCTCATGGCCTCTTCCAGCTTCATAACCCTAAAGCCGTCCATGACAGCCTCAATCGCCTTGATATGATCAACCTCCGTAACAATTACATTGGAGCCCATACCCTTTGCTCGCATTGCAAGGCCCTTGCCGCACCAGCCGTAGCCGCATACCACAAAGTTTTTCCCTGAAAGCAGAATGTTCGTTGCCCTCAGCAGTCCGTCCACCGTACTTTGCCCTGTGCCGTACCTGTTGTCAAACAGGTGCTTCGTTTCAGACTCATTAACCGCAACAATGGGTATCTTCAAAGCATTGTCTTTCTCCATGCTCCTAAGGCGGATAACACCTGTGGTCGTCTCTTCAGTGCCACCAATAACATTCTTCAAGTAGGTATCGCTATATTCCTTGTGCAGCAACCCTACAAGGTCACAACCATCGTCCTGCGTCATATCCGGTCCATGTTCAATGGCGGCCACCAGGTGCCTGTAATAGGTATCCCTGTCTTCACCCTTTATGGCATACACAGATATACTATAATCAACAACCAGCGATGCGGCAACGTCGTCTTGTGTAGACAATGGATTGGAGGCACACAGCACAACATCTGCGCCGCCTTCCTTCAATGTCCTGATCAGATTCGCTGTCTCCGTAGTAACATGCAGGCAGCAAGATATTTTCTTACCGGCCAGCGGTTTTTCTTCAGCAAATCTCTCCCGGATCATTTTCAAAACAGGCATCTGATTGTCTGCCCATTCAATTCTCAATTTCCCCTTTGGTGCAAGAGATTTGTCTTTAATGTCACATTTTACCATTTTAAAATACCTCCTATTTCGCTTCGTATATGTAGTTAAATACCTCGCCCTGTACGCAATATTGGGCACGGTTCTATAGCTTACTTTTCTGCAATCATGATGAATATGCCTTCATCGCCCTTTTTAACAGCCGCTTTTCCGCCAACCGTATCAAAATGAATATTTTTAAACCCACATTTTATAAACCATTCCTTCACTTCCCTTTGTGAGAATCCCTGCCAGACATCGTGCATCTTATCCTTGAACTCTTTGTTGCGATGCTCCATTAGATCTGCCAGAAACACTCTTCCGTCAGGTTTTAGTATTCTTCGCATTTCCTTTATAACCAAAATCGGTTCTTCAATATGATGAAGGAACATATTGGAACAAACCAGATCAACGCTTTCATCCTCCAGAGGAATATCGCAACTGTCGCCTTTAATGATCTGTATGTTTGTTAATCCATCCTGCAACGCCTTTTTTTCAAGTTCCTTTAGCATTTTGTCCGAAATATCAATAGCTATTACTCTCGCAACGTGTGGAGAAATTGCCCTGGAAAGGTATCCGTCCCCGGCACCCAAATCCACTAGAGTCATGTCACTTCTGAGTAGCTTTATATCATGCAGCCGGTCTATTACAGCTTCATCAAAGTAACCGCTGCGCACGCTTTCCCATTCAGGTGCAATCTGGTCAAAGAACTCCCTTGCATCACTGTCACTGGATGAATACTGTTGAGAATCTCCTGAAGAGAGCCAACGGACAAGAGCCTGCCTGCTGAAACGCCATTCCCTTCCTATTTTTCTGGCAGGCACCTTCTCTTCTTTGAGCAGTTTGATAAATGTCTTAACACTGACATTAAAAAACTCAGCTGCTTCCTCCATATTGAGAATTTCTTTTTCCATTAGTTATATTCTCCATAATAAAATAAATGTTGACAATGTTATTTTACTTCAATCAAGTAACATTATCAACATCTAATTACAATTAAGTTCTGTACAATTACGTCCTTGTTATATATATATTCATTTAAACCGACCAACTGCCTACAATCCTTGTCACAAGTGATGCAAATTTCTTCTCAATCTGTTTTGCCGTATCCATAACCTCCCCATGGTTCAAAGGCTGTCCGAGCACGCCTGCCGCCATGTTGGTAATACATGATATTCCCAGTACCTTCATGCCTGAATGGTGGGCAGTTATGACCTCCGGCACTGTCGACATGCCCACGGCATCAGCGCCAAGCATTCTCAATGCCCTGATTTCAGCCGGTGTTTCAAACATTGGTCCCTGTGCAAAAACATATACTCCTTCTTGCAGCGCGACTTCTTCTTTTCTGGCGGCCTCCTTGGCAGCCTCAATCAGACTGCTGTCATAAACGCTGCACATGTCCGGAAATCTGGTTCCAAATTCCTCAAGATTTCCGCCTCTCAAAGGCGATGGGGCAAAAAGGCTGATATGATCCATTATCAGCATGAGATCCCCTGGTTTGAAACCGGTGTTTATACCTCCGGCCGCATTGGTTACCAGCAAATTTTCGATTCCAAGAATCTTGAAAACCCTTATGTGAAATACTACCTGGGAAATATCGTACCCCTCGTAAAAATGGAACCGACCTTTCATGACAAGTACCTTCCGGCCCCCCAGAGTACCATATACCAGCTTTCCTGCATGACCTGCAACCGTTGTCGCCGGGAAACCCGGAATATCGTTGTAGTCTATCTCACGAGACTGCTCCAGTACATTTACAAGCGACCCGAGTCCCGAACCCAGAATGATGCCAATCTGTGGCCTCCCTCCTATCTTGGTTCTTATGTAATCAGCTGCATCTTGTATCCTGTACATACTATCGTGCATCTCGATTCCTCCTTTTCTACATTGCTACATTTATCAGAATTTCTACCACAATGCTCTTCTCAATAACCACGGTAAATAGCTCATAACCGTTATGAGCTTACAAGGACAATTATACCTTCATAAGCTCAAAAAAGTTTGTTTTTAAGCAAACTTTTGAATGATAATTATATAAATCCCTTTGGTGGGGAATATTGGGTTCGAACCAATGGCTTCTAC
>CAYGHY010000063.1:0-14828 GCA_964349435.1 uncultured Oscillospiraceae bacterium | reverse complement strand
TTAAACCGGGAAAGGGGAGTCCCCTTTCCAAACCCCAGCATAGGAATTTTTTAGGTGCTTGGCGCACTATAAATTCCTATGCTTTGAAAAAGGGGATTCCCCTCTCAGAACCCCAGTTCAGGAATTATTTAGAACTCTAATAAATCCTATGCTTTGAAAAAATTCACGTGGAAATTTGTAGAAAAATGCAAATGAAAAGCAGGCTTAGACACCCAGCCTGTTTATTCTAATCTGTTCCCCGGCAGTAAAGTTATTCTTTGCAGCATGCCCCTTCAGCGGCATGATTTTCTCATGGATTGCATCAATAAACCAATCAGGCTGCGGGAAGAAGCAGTTCTCCAACTCATAGGCTGGAGTAATCCAGTTCTTCGCGCCAATGACAACCGGCGGCGCATCCAGATGGTCAAACGTCAGCTCACTGATGGTCTGAGCCATGTCCTTAAGGTGCGAACCGCGTTCGCAGGCATCGCTTGAAAGAAGGATCCTGCCTGTCTTCTTCACGGATTCGACAACCAAGTCATAATTAAAGGGCACTATAGACCTTGCATCAATGACTTCTGCGGACAAGCCATACTTCTCCTCTAGAATCTTAGCTGCATCCAGAGCATGGTATAAAGTTGCACCTATAGTCAGGATTGTTATATCCTTGCCCTCTCTCTTGATGTCAGGCTCACCGATGGGGATTTCATAATAACCTTCAGGTACGCCCTCCAGGTGGAAAAGCTCACCTATATCGTAAAGCCTCTGGCTTTCAAAGAATATTACAGGGTCTGTACCCATAAGGGCAGAATTCATCAAGCCCTTCGCATCATAAGGTGTTACCGGGAATACCAGCTTTAGGCCCGGTATATGGGCGCAAAGTGAAGTCCAGTCCTGCGAATGCTGTGCGCCATACTTGGAGCCTACTGAAATCCTTAAAACAACAGGCATTTTCAGAACACCCGCACTCATTGCCTGCCATTTCGACAACTGGTTGAATACTTCATCACCTGCTCTGCCTAGGAAATCACAGTACATCAGCTCGGCAATGACTCTTCCGCCGCTCATGCCGTAACCGACTGCCGAGCCGACGATAGCTCCTTCTGATATGGGCGAATTGAACAGTCTGTGATAAGGCAGGGATTCGGTCAGACCTCTGTATACTGCAAAGGCTCCGCCCCAATCCCTGTTCTCTTCGCCATATGCGATCAAGGTAGGATCGGTATAGAATTTATCTAAAATGGCTTCAAATACACCATCCTTAAAATTATATGCTTTGTTCTTTGAAACAGGCTTCCCATCCTGTACGCCAACTCTGATTTTCCTGCCGATCTGCTGTACTCTCGGGTTCTCCTCTTTCGGTATCAGCACCTCAGGTTTTCTGTCATCCAGCTTTTCTACTCTCTCATTGGAGAACATGATATCTCCTATTTGGTTGGGGTTTGCTATAAGATTCATTCTTGGGGAAACACTATCATCGGTTGCAAGTTTGCACGCCTTGGTAATCAGCTCTCTTGTATTTTCAAGTATTTCCGCAAACACATCCTCTTTTGCAACTTTGGCCTCTTTAAGGTTATCCTTGTAGACAATCAGCGGATCCTGAGACAGCCAAGCATCAATTTCCTCCTTCGTCCTGTAGCTGGAGGCATCGGATGGGGAGTGTCCGGTAAATCTGTAGGTCAGTGTATCAAGAAGAACAGGTCCGTCCTTTTCTTCAAGTATCTTCTTCTTGCGCTTCATAGCATCAACCACTGCCAGCGGGTTGAAGCCGTCAATTCTTTCAGCATGCATCTGCTCCGGGTTTACGCCTGCTCCGATTCTTGCCGGCATATCGTAGCCCATAGTCTCGCCTCTGGTCTGACCTCCCATGCCGTAATGGTTATTGAAGATATTTATAATGAGCGGCAGACCGCCCTTGTATTCACCTTCCCACAGCATCTTGTACTGATCCATGGCAGCCATACACAGGCCTTCCCATACTGGGCCGCAGCCTAAGGATGCATCACCGATGTTGGCGATGACCATACCCTTCTTGCGGTTTATCTTCTTAAAGAGGGCAGCGCCTACTGAAATATCTCCGGAGCCGCCGACGATTGCGTTGTTGGGGTAAATGCCAAAGGGAGTGAAGAAAGCATGCATAGACCCGCCCAGTCCTTTATGAAAGCCGGTTTCTCGTGCAAATATTTCAGCTAGGGTTCCATATATTAAAAAGTCAACAGCCAGTTCCTTAACACTGTTCTTATTCTTTTGCTTACCTTCCACCACTCTTAAAATTGAACCGCCAAAGTAATTCTCCATAATCTCCAGCAGTTCTTTATCCTCCAGCTTATCAACAGTAGATAGGCCCTTTGCAAGGATTTCACCATGGCTTCTGTGAGAACCGAATATATAATCATCCTTATCAAGGATATAGGCCTGTCCTACGGAAGAAGCCTCCTGACCAAGTGATAGATGGGCAGGGCCGGGATGGTTATAGGATATGCCATTATATTCATTTGTTGTCTTAATGGAATTGAGCATGGTCTCAAATTCACGAATAACGGCCATGTCTCTGTAGATCCTGATAAAGTCTTCCCCTGAAAAGTTTGCCTTCTCATCTTCGATGGTTTTGTTGTACTGGTTGACCGGAATATCACTAAACTTAATCCAGCCGCTTTTTCTGACCTCAAATGGGTCGATAAACTGTGTTTTTGGCATTTTATTTACCTCGCTTTTAAAATTGATAGCTGCATAATCAAAATTCAAATATTGCTTCACGGATGATTTCACTAACCGTAGGGTGCGGGAATACCAGCTCCTTTATGTCGCTTACACGCAGCTCTGTCTCAATCATCAGTCCCGCGCCGTAAATGATTTCAGATGAATAATTGCCTATCATGTGAACGCCTATGACCTTTCTATGTTTTTTGTCGATAAGTACCTTGCAGATGCCATCCCCGCCCTCATTTTCAGCGGCATACCTGCCGCTGTACATCATGGAAAGCTTCGCTGCTTCAAATTCTATACCCTTCTGCTTCGCTGTTTCTTCAGTCTCTCCCACGCCCGCCACTTCCGGATTTGTATATATAATGGAAGGTATGGCATTATAGCGCATGATATCCTTCCTGCCCAGAATGTTATTTATGCAAACCTCTGCTTCGCGGTAAGCAGTATGCGCCAACATGGACGTGCCGTTCACATCGCCTGCGGCGTAAACCTCCGGTACGTTTGTCTTGCCGCGCTCATCTGTTTTGATACTGCCCCGCTCTGTTTCAACACCTAAATGTTCTAGGCCCAATCCCTCAGTTGCGGCTCTTCTGCCTATGCTTATCAGAACCTTTTCAGCCGGTACGGTAAAGGTTTTTCCTTCACACTCATAGACCACTGCGCCTTCCTTCACTTCTGCCACTTTGGCGCCGAGCTTGAAATCCACACCTTTTTTCTGGTAATTTTTTAACAGAATTTCGGAAATTTCTCTGTCAGTAGGCCCTGCGATATGATCCAGCATTTCCGCAACAGTCACCTTACTGCCTGCCGTATTGAAATAAGAAGCCATCTCCAAGCCTATAACACCCCCACCCACAATAACAAGGGAGACCGGAATCTCTTTTAAATCCAATATCTCGCGATTGGTCAGCACATAACCCTTTTCAATGCCTTCCTTTACGCCGGGTATGGGCGGGATAACCGGTACAGACCCGGTCGCAATCAGCAAGCGCAGCCCGTTGTACGTGCTGCCGCCTGCTTTTATCTCAAATCCATCTTCGCCTTTGCCCAATATTTCAGCTGTTCCCTCTACCAGCGTTACCTTGTTCTTCTTCAACTTAGCCTTTATTCCAGCAACAAGCGTTCTGACTACCTTGTTCTTCCTGTTTACTACCACTTCATGGTTTAACTCAGCCTTTTCCACTGTAACGCCGTATTTCCCGCCATGGACCGCACCATCGTAGAGCTTGGCGGAATAGAGCAATGCTTTGGATGGAATGCAGCCTTCATTGAGGCAAACGCCGCCGACAAACCTTTTTTCTATCAGCAATGTATTAAGCCCGGCATGTCCGGCCCTTTCCGCCGCAAGATAACCTGCAGGCCCACCCCCAATAATGATTAAATCATATGCCATTATCTTCACCTCAAATTAATCTATATTATGATGTAAAAAGTATTTAAGACAGCGTGCTTTTTTCACTTATATTACCTTTGAACCTTTTAAGGTCCTTTTGTTCAGCTTTACTGGACGAAATAATTATCATTGCGGGCGCAGTGCGGCAATCTCGCTTTCATAAAGAGAATTGTTCCATGAAAGATGCTCAGCCCCTACTTCACCAGCATTGTACTGAAGCTCTCCAGGCCGGTCTTCAGGTCTTTCAGGAATCTGGCTGCCGGAGCACCGTCTATAGCCCTGTGGTCGAAGGTCAGCGACAAGCCCATCGCAGGGTAAAACCTGAACTCTCCGTCCGCTTCCCTTGCCCTTTGCACGATATTGTTCACGCCCAATATGCCCGTCTGTGGAGGATTAATCACAGGAGTGAAGCTCTCAATATCGAGTGTGCCAAGATTTGTTATTGTAAAGCTGCCGCCCTTAAGCATATCCGGATTGATAGTACCTTCCTGACAATCCTTCGCCAGCTTTTTTACTTCTGCCGATATCTCATTAAGTGATTTCAAGTCTGCATTAAATAGAGTCGGCACCATCAGTCCACGCCCTGTATCCACTGCAATGCCCATATTCACATTCTTGAAACACAGCATCCTGTCATCCAGAAAATGCGCATTAAGCTCTCTGTGCTTTGCCAACGTACGGGAAACAACGTATATGATGATATCGTTAATTGTGATGTTCTCCAGGCCAAGCCTGTCTTTGCTCTCCTTAAGCTTCTTTCTGAATTCAAGTATGTCCGTCATATCAAAAGAGCTGTTCAGTGTAAGCTGAGCCATTGAAGAAAGTGATTGGTGCATGGTTTTTGCGATAATTTTCCGGATGTTCGGGAGCTTGATCTCTTCATATAGTGACTCAGATGCGCCTCCGGGTAAGGCCGCTCCTCCGGGTAAGGCCGCGCCTCCGGGTAAGGCCGCTCCTCCGGGTGTGGCCGCTCCTCCGGGTAAGGCCGAAGCCGTGCCGGAAACCGCACCTGCCAAAATTACGTCTGCAGCTGCGGCAGCACCACCACCGCTCAAATCTCCTGTGGTAATTCTGCCCCCAAGGCCTGTTCCTGCGGCAGCACCACCACCGCTCAAATCTCCTGTGGTAATTCTGCCCCCAAGGCCTGTTCCTGCAACAACCGCACCTGCGTTACCCTGCAGCTGCTCTGCTCTGGCTGAAGCTGTGAATACTAAGCCTGCTTCCCTTAGTGCTTCGATGTCTCTCGTAATAATTCTGCCGTAAGGTCCTGACGGTGACGCATATCTGCAGTCAACGCCCACCTTTTCTGCCATTTTTTTAGCGCGTGGTGATATTTTTATCGATTCACTATCAGTAATCTGTGTTTGTTTTGGATTCTGTTGGTTTTGTTGTTCAGTTGTGCCTGCCGTTCCCGATGAGCTCACTGCAGCAGGCTCAACTCCTGCAGCAGCAGGGCTGAATTTTGCTGTGCTTTCGCCTTCGTCACCGATTACGCAGACATTATGCAGGCACGGAACATCGTCACCTTCTTTAAAAAAACAATCCAGCATTACACCGGCAACCTTCGCCTCTTCGTCAAAGCTTGCCTTGTCTGTCTCATAGGAAAATAGAATGTCTCCAATCTCCACCTTGTCGCCTTTCTTTTTGTGCCACTTTGCAATAATGCAGCTCTCTACCGATTGACCCTGTCTGGGCATCATAACTGGAGTTGCCATAAAATCTGTCGACCTCCTTCGGGTAAATATACAAGTCAAGTAAAGTCCTAACGTGCGCCGCTTTGCTCACAACCTAAACATCATATTGTTTTGGCATTTGCCAATAAATATTTTTCTGCTTCCGCAGACCACAAGCCATTGCTTCTTTCAACAATATCCGCCAGCTTTGCTAACAAAGGATCAGTCTTACCCTTTTCCCTGAAGCTGTCAATCGCTGTCAGCTCCATTTGAATATTGGTGTATATCAGTTTTTTGCCGCCGGATATCTTTGGCAGGTTCAGTATCGTATCTACCGCACAATCCAGCCCTCCGATATGAGTAAGCATGGAAGCAGGGTTGATGAGGCCTTTGCCCATCATGTCAAGCGCTTCGACCAAATCGTCTGTATTACCGCCGCTGGTGCCTACTATATGGGTCGCATTGTAATGTACATTATAAAAATTTAACTCCGCCGTAAAATCAGAATTGCTTGGACCGGCAAAGAAATTCAAGCATCCGTCATAAGCAAGCAGCCTGTCACCCATCTCAATAAGCGGCTTGACCGATGCAAATACCATTACGTCATCGTACCCCCTGCCGTTCGTAAGACTTATCAGGTAATCTTCGCCTCTGTCCGGGCTAGAGGTGTTTATATAAATGAGCTCCACGCCGTTTTTCTTTGCTTCTTCTATGGTATAGATGGAAGCTGCCCTCTTCAGCCTTGCCTCGTCGATATCTGTAACCACCAACAATCCCGGCTTCCTGTCGCAATGGATGGCATGGTCAATAGCGCCGAGACCCATCGGGCCAACACCTGCGAGAATAGCCATATTGCCGCCTTCCTTGATGCCCATTTCATGGGTGTAGCTACCCTTTTGGGTATGATAATTGGCATGGTAAGCTCCCACAATACAGGACATGGGTTCTGAAAGGGAGCCGGCAAAAAAGGCTTCTCCTGCATAAGGCAGCAAGCACCCCTGTTCCATAACTACACCAGGAATCGCAATATATGTCGCACTGCCGCCGATATACCTGAAGGAGTAGCCTGGTGCCGCATATGGATCATCTTTCTGATTCAGTGCAGGTTGAATGGTAAATTTGCTGCCGGCATTATACTTGTCTTTCCATTTGCTCCCGACCCTCACAAGCTCACCACAGAACTCATGACCTAAAATAATAGGATTTTCCGCTATATCCTTTGGAACCCTTTTGTGCTCATTTCCTTGAATTGCCGCTTTGTAGGAGGACATACAAATGCTGTCTGATATTATGTGAGCAAGAATTTCATCTTCCTTTATGTCCGGAAGCTCAAATTCATCAAGCCTCAAATCATATTTCCCGTATAGTCTTATCGCTTTTGTCTTCATACGAATTCTCCATTCAGCTGCTGTCACTGGCGGTATAAATAGCCGCCGGGAACGATTGTTTATTTCAAGTATATTATTGTATTCTTTTATTTATATTTAATAATAGCATATAATAAAGACAAAATCAACATAATACAATATAATTATAGTATGATATGGACACAATCCAACATTTATAGTATAATAGGTAAGAGTGCCCCCTTTTAAATATGCTTGGGCAAATCAAAGTAAACTGAATATAATCAACGAATATGCACACCAGGAGGGTATTTTCATGTATCAAAGGCTGAAGAATCAGACGGCAATCATTACAGGCGGAGCGCAGGGATTGGGAGAAGCGCTTGCCCGCCGGCTGGATGCAGAGGGCTGCAAGGTAGTGGTTGCTGATATAAATCTGGAATCGGCGCAGAAAGTGGCTGCCGGTTTGAGCGATGCTATTGCAGTAAAAGTAGATGTAAGTGATGAGCAGCAGGTTGAGGCCATGGTAAATGTTGCTGTGACGAAATATGGCAAACTGGACCTTCTTGTCTCCAATGCCGCTATTCTGATTGCCAAACCGGTGACGGAATTCCCTGGTGAGCAGTGGAAAAAGATGATAGACGTCAACCTTGTTGGCTACTTCCTTTGTTCCAAAGCCGCAGCAAAGGCAATGCTACCCAACAATAAAGGAAATATCATTCAAATAAACAGCAAGTCCGGCAAGAAAGGCTCCTACAAAAATTCAGCCTATGCTGCCGCCAAATTCGGAGGTATCGGTTTTACGCAGAGCCTTGCCCTTGAGCTTGCAGAATTCAACATCCGGGTCAATTGCATATGCCCCGGCAACCTTCTCAATTCGCCTCTCTGGAACGAAGGCCCCAACAGTCTCATTAAACAATACGCCAGAAATCAAGGCATCACCGAAGAACAGGTAAAGCAGAAATATTTAAACCAGGTACCTCTGGGAAGAAGCTGTGAATATGAAGACATTGCAAATGTTATGGTGTTTCTGGCATCAGACGAAGCCAGCTACATGACCGGCCAGGCCATCAACGTCACCGGCGGCCAAGAAATGCGATAACCGGCAGGCAATTATGTTGGGAGGATTTTAAATAATGGAACCTGAAATCAGATTTTTAATTGGCGCTCTGAACCACAGCGATGTAAATGTCAGACTTGACAGCCTGCGACAACTGATGAGCAGTGTCAAGTCAGGAGAGTTGGAAAAACCTGTTACGGGCAAGGATGTCAACAACCATATACACACCACCTATTCCTTCTCTCCCTATTCACCGACAAAAGCAGTATGGACGGCCTATACCGCAGGTCTTGCCGCAGCCGGCATCATGGATCACGACTCCATCGGCGGCGCGCAGGAGTTTATTGAAGCCGGTATAATAGCAGGCATGGCAACTACAATCGGTTTGGAATGCAGAACGGACTTTTCCAAAACATCGCTTAATGGCAGAAGAATAAATAACCCTGATCAGGATTCCGTCGCTTATGTGGCACTCCACGGCATTCCTCACACCCAGATTGTTAAGGTGAAAGAGTTTTTTAAGCCATACACAAAGCATCGAAATTTACGCAATGCTAAAATGGTAACAAAAATCAATAAGCTCATTGAATCTTTAGGCATCGTACTGGATTTTGAAAAAGACGTTATTCCTCTATCCAGCTTTGAAGGTGGAGGCAGCATCACGGAAAGACACATTCTGTACGCTCTCACATTGAAGCTGATTGGCTTGAAGGGTAAGGGCCTGTCTATGGTCGACTTTCTGAAAAAACAGTTGAAGCTGAACGTCAGCGCCAAAGCGGAGGGCCTTTTAACCGACTTTTCCAATCCCCATTATGAATATGACCTGCTGGGACTGCTGAAAAGTGAATTAGTTGCCGGCATTTATATAAAAGCCACTGATGAATGCCCTGACATAATGGAATTCCTTCAATTTTCAGATAGCATCGGCGCCATTTCTTCATATGCATACCTTGGTGATGTAGCAGATTCCGTCACCGGCGACAAAAAAACCCAGAAATTTGAAGATGATTACATAGAAGAGCTTTTCGATCTGATTCACCATCTGGGCTTTAAGGCAGTAACCTATATGCCCTCAAGAAACAGTATGTCTCAACTGGATAAGGTAAGGGCATTGTGCGGCAAATATTCATTTTTTCAGATAAGCGGCGAGGATATTAATTCATCACGCCAGTCCTTCATCTGCATGGCTCTCCGGAATGAAAAGTTCCGGAACCTGTATGATGCAACATGGGCATTGATAGGGCATGAACTTGCTGCAACGGAGCATCTTAACGCAAGTATGTTTTCACTGCATACTGTCGGCAAATATCCATCATTGGAGCAACGGATAATGGTTTACAGAGATATAGGACTCAGCATGGACTGGACACGAGAAGGTGTTCCGGTTATGAATCAGTTATAAGGAGGTATCCATTCAAGTGTTTGGTATTCAGAGAAGAAGTAAAATCATGTCTGTTTTATATGACAAAAAGAGCATTCTTGTTCAGGAAGCGGCCGCCACATTTGGAGTGACCGAAGAAACTATCCGCCGCGACTTGAAAGAACTGGAGAGCCAGGGTCTTCTGTCCAGAACGTACGGTGGTGCAATACTTGCGGATGACATCAGGACTGAGGCGCCGCTGGAAATCAGAGAAGGCATCAATATCGCCGGGAAAGACTCCATCGGAAGATATGCCGCAGGCATGGTCAATGACGGAGATACCTTACTGCTGGATGCAAGCACATCTTCTCTCTACGTAGCAAAACACATTAAAAGCAAAAAAGGCCTTACTGTAATTACCAACGCCGAACGTATTATACTTGAGCTTTCAAGTTGCAATGATATGACACTAATCTCTACAGGCGGTATCCTCAGAAATAAAAGTCTTTCTTATGTAGGCCGTTCGGCAGAGAACGCCATTAGCAATTATTATGCCAATAAGCTGTTTTTCTCCTGCAAGGGTTTCTCTCCTAAAAGCGGGCTGACAGATTCCAACGAGCAGGAATCCGAAATCCGCAAAACAATGATCCGCTGCTCCAATCAGGTCATATTTCTTTGCGACCGTACAAAATTCGACAAGGTAGGCTATGTAAATACCGCCAGACTGGCAGATATCAACACTATCATCTCAGACGCCCCCTTCCCCGAAAGCTGGGCAGATGTCAGGGGGACGGAGTTGTTGACATCTTTCGGTGAAAATAACTGTTTGTATCTATATAATAGGCAGACTAGAATTGGATAACATTTTTGATACAGTACTCCATATAACATTATCCTTCAAAAGCATATCAGGAATCCGCAGACACAGTGCCTTCTTAAAAGAATGGCCCTTACTTAATTCCGCTTTTTGTCCTCACGTAAGTAATCATGTTTTCCTCAATTTCGTTTATCGCAACGGAAATCGCATTGTTAGAAGTGTAGTCAGTCAATTTGCGCGCTCCGTCTATCAACTGTCTTGCTCTCTTGCCCGCAATAATACAGAGTGTGAATCTATTATCAACTTTTTTTAAGATTGAATTGCTCGGAGACCCCACCATAAATAATCATTCCTTCCTGCAATGTTTGTTTTGTTTTCACATGATAAAAAAGCAGTCAACCAATAGTCAATTGAGTTTCCCGCTCTGCACTCCCAAATCTCCATACAATTTCGGAATCTGACAGTAGAAAAAACAACATTACATTTTTAGTATACCACACTTTATTAAGCACAGCAACCGGAACACGGAACATGTCATATACCCTGCCCCAACTCGCCCAGATACATCTTCGCATATTCCACGTCAGTTGGCACTGAGACATATTCCCTTCCGATTTTCTGGCGACTTTCGTTACCTTTACCCGTTATAAGTATCACTGTGTTCGGCTCTGACGACAGGATGGCCTTTTTTATAGCTTCTCCCCTGTCATCTATGAGTTCGCAATTATTGTTATTCTGTCTGACATATTGCGCGATGTCTTCACTGATGTCATGGACATTTTCCAGGCCGGGATCCTCAGCCGTGAGAAATATTTTGTCGGAATGGAGCCCCGCCAGCTCTCCCAGATCCTTTCTCCTGATAAATGCTTTTCCACCGGGGCAGCCGAAGACGGTAACGATCTTTTTGCCCGGGAATTCGGTCTTGATCGCCTCATAAAGCTTGCCAAAACTCAGTTTGTTGTGGGCATAGTCGACAATGACAATTCTGTCCTTATTTTCGCTGGTATAGACCTCCATCCTGCCGCTGGATCTCGCTTTCCTGAGGCCTGAATAAATGTACTGCTCCGGTATCCTCAAGGTGTACGTCACAGCGATAGCTGCCAGCGCATTTTCTACATTAAAGCGACCCGGCATCGTAAGTATGAATTCCCTGTCGAATTTGTCGCATTTCACGTTAAATATTGTATCGAAGCCATCTTTTCTGATATTGTATCCATAAATGTCGGCAGCTTCTGTTGTGCCAAAGGTCAGGAGTTTCCTTGCACTCTTTGCCGCTTCCATAATCCTTGGGAGATAATCTGAATCAAGGTTTATACAAGCCGTCCTGCAGTGATTAAACAGGGTCAGCTTGGAGGATAAGTAGTCTTCCATGTCGCTGTGCTCAATGGGGCTGATGTGGTCTTCGGAAATATTGAGGAAAACACCCACTTCAAACTCGACACCATGAAGCCTTCCGTACTTCAGTGCTTGACTTGAGGCCTCCATGACTACGTATTGTATTTTACTATTCACCGCATTGTTAAAATGCATTTGCAGTTCCAGCGATTCCGGTGTAGTAAGGTGGGATTCTTCATTAATGACGCCGTCAAAGGTGTTGATGGAAGATATGATACCGGCTACGGGCTTGTCCTCATCACGGAGGTACTCGTCCAGTATGTATTTAATATAATATGCTGTAGTTGATTTGCCCTTGGTGCCGGTAATGCCAATCAGACTTAGCTTGTGCGCGGGTTGGTTGTAGAAAATAACCGCTGCCAGTGCAAGTGCCTTTTTTACATCATTGACTACAAGGCAGGGAATGTTACTACCGTAATCTTTTTCGCTGATGTAGGCAATTGCACCGTTATTAACAGCAGCATCCAGATAGACCTCCTTGAAGTTGGCGCCTTTGCAGACAAACAGCGTGTTTTGTGTTGTTTTATTTGAATCATATGCTACATTTCGAATGATCTTAATACCGGTTTCCCGTGTGCAATTATGATGCAGCAGTAGGTTTTTCTCCTGAAGCTGCTGCATGTATTCTTCCAGCGCGTATCTTTCCATGTTCATCCTCGCGATCTATGTACAATTATCCATTTCTGACGCTTACTTCGTATATAGTCAACCACATCGGCGGCGTCCTACACTGTTTATTCCGACTAGTCCTTCAGCAATTCGTAGCTCTTGTATTCCATATCGTCGAAATGCCACCATTCCTTCTGAAGAGGTAAGAAGCCGCTGCTCTTCATGGCGTTTTCCAGCAGCAGAGCATTCTTCTTCTGCTCAGGTGTGGCATCGGCATAAGTCCTGTGTGCCTTTGACGACATTTCATCAAAGCCGCTGGGCATATCCGCTTCTTCCCCATCGATATTAATGAGGGTAGCATCCACTGCCGCACCTCTTGTGTGGACCGAGCCGATTTTGGGATCCATAAAGTAATACTTGTTAGCGGCGGTGTCGTATAAAGTCTGCTGGTGCTTCTGCGACCTGTATGCATCCCATATTTTTATCCTGTAGCCCTGCTTCAGAAGTATCTGATTGGCTTTGTCCAGCTTGTCTGCCGTACCCTTTCTGAGATATGCAATATTGTATTTATAAATTTTCTCCCCGACGATGTTGTCAGTGGTCGCATATTTAAGATCAATAACGATATCCTTCACCGCACTGTCCAGCCTTACCATATCCTTCTTGCTTGCTACACCTTCATTATCTGGCGCGCTTGCTGCCGACGGGCTGAAGCTGAGCTTTTTCAGCACGCTGCTTATCTGCGGCTCCACTGCTATTGCCGGTCTGTAATCGTTAAAACTCTTTTGTGAGGAAACAGAGCAAGGTATTATGGTCGGCTCGGCAATAGGCTGCAGTACGTTATCGGAGTCAAAAACAAAAGCCTGCCGGTATATGGCTGTGTCGTAATCATTGGGTTTTTTCACGGCGCCGAATGAGAAATTCCCTAAACTGTAAGCAATATATTTTCCCTTATATTTTTCTATCGGCTGAAGCACATGAGGATGATTGCCAATCACCAGGTCCGCCCCAGAGTCGATTGCCAGATACCCCAATTCCTGTTGAAGGGCTTCATGCCGGTACTGATATTCCTTTCCCCAATGAAAGTTGGCTATCACAAGGTCGCTTTCTTCCTTCACTTTCCGTGTCATGTCTGCGACTTCTTTCTTAAACACGGCCATATCAAGCCCCTGCTCATAGTTGCCCAACTGATTAAAGCCAACCATACCTACTTTAATGCCCCTAACATCTCTATACAGCACTTCCGAGTATCCGAAATAATCAATACCGGCATCCTCCAGTGCTTTTCGAGTAGCATCATAACCAGCCTGCCCAAAGTCGTATGTATGATTATTGGCCAGATTTGCTGCTTCAACGCTTCCGGCCTTTAAAATGTATGCATATTCAGGGCTGCCGTTAAACCAATAGTTGTTGCCGTAGTCGTACTTTTCCGCTTGTACTGTCTCGTTGCTTAGCGTTGTTTCCAAGTTGGCAATCGTCAGATCGTCCTGAGACAGTATATCTGCTACATTGGAAAAAAAGTAGTTGTAGTCGCCATTTATTTTCTCAAAAACATAATTGAAAGAATCCTTGTGGCGGAATCTCGAATCCTGACCCAGCGCAACATCTCCCAGTGCACTGATAGTTATAACAACACTCTCTTTTATATAGCTGCGGCTGGGGCTGCTTTCCTGACTGGAAGCTTCCTTACCGGTATTTTCGGATATAGTAGTGTCGGCACTTTTCTCTGCGCTGTTTTTACTGTTTTCAGCAGCATTATTCAACGATGCAGTTCCGGCAGCAACAATTTTGCCATTCTCAAGCTGCGATCTGTCAAAATCGCCAGGAATCAGTTTGCATGCATATATTGTAAACGCTACAGCAGACAGGACTGCCACCAGAAAAAGTGTTCTTATAAATACACGAAGGTTCATGAAAAATGTCCTCCCGGAAATACTAAATTTTTTAAGAGCTTTCATTTGTAATGTCTTTACTATGACTACAGCGAAAACTGCCAAATAATCCTATCGGAAATAATACGTTAAAGCGTCATCAATTATTTCTTTGAGGCTTATGAATGCAGATCAAAAAATGAAGTTTTCACTGTAGTGCTTTATGTCATTTTACTTTATTATACTACATTTATCAATACTTCGCACATGCTCTGTGCGCATAAGCGGCACATTCTGTGCACAATTCAATGTATCCTTTAACATTTTTGCCATATTGTCAGACATTAATTCAAGCACAGCGGTTTAAATCTCTTAAGCCTCAAAGCATTCGTCAATACTGATATTGAGCTAAACTCCATTGCCCCGGCTGCAATTATCGGGTTTATTTATTTTAAAGCATTGAAACATATCTTATTTTTACATTGAAGCAGCGGTGGAAAAATGTTAAAATACATAAAAAGCTGAATTCAAACATGCTATTCAATATCGCTGACAGAATATTTTTTTGTTATTGGGATATAATGTAAAATGATTTGACTAACAAAATATTACCTTTTAC
>CAYGHY010000062.1:0-14843 GCA_964349435.1 uncultured Oscillospiraceae bacterium | reverse complement strand
CCGCAGGGCGACAGGCCGCAGTATCAGGGCAGCAGGCCGCAGGGCGACAGGCCGCAGTATCAGGGCAGCAGGCCGCAGGGCGACAGGCCGCAGTATCAGGGCAGCAGGCCGCAGTATCAAGACAACAGATACCAGGACGACAGGTCACAAGGAGGAACAGGTTACCGTCAGGGTTATAGAGCCCTTGAAATTCCCAAACCTGATTTAACAATTGCTCAAAAAGATGAGATCGGTTCACAAAGAAGTGAAAGCAGGCGTGAATTCAGTAACAAGGATTCGGTCAAAGATGTGAAGAGAGAGCAGAAGAAAGACGCTCCAAGGGTACAGCCGGTTAACAGAAGCAATAAAAAGGTTAGGCCTACTCATATAGGTCTTGCAGAAAAGAAGGGCGTATCGGAAATACTTTCGGAAGAATTTATATTAAATGAGTTTTATAATGACTCTGAGACAAAAAATAAAAGGCTAAGCAGACAAAGGAAAGACAGGGCAGCTTCGCTAAAGCACATTCCGCGCAGGGCTGTGCTTACATCCATAAAAATACCTGAAAGAATAACTGTAAAGGCCTTGGCGGAAGCTTTGAAAAAAACATCTACTGAAGTCATTAAGAAGCTTATGGGCTTTGATATGATGACAACACTCAATGAAGAGGTCGACTTTGATACAGCTACATTTATTGCTGAAGAATTCGGTGTAAAGACAGAAAAAGAAATAGTAGTGAATGAAGAGGACATACTTTTTGACGATGCGGAGCAGGATAATCCTGATAAGCTTATTTCCAGGCCGCCGGTTGTCGTTGTTATGGGTCATGTCGATCATGGTAAAACCTCACTGCTCGATGCGATCAGGTCTACCCATGTTATTGAAAGTGAAGCTGGTGGTATAACCCAGCATATCGGCGCCTATACGGTAAAGATAAACGAAAGAAACATCACCTTCCTTGACACTCCGGGGCATGAAGCATTTACTGCTATGAGAGCCAGAGGTGCACAGGTAACTGATATAGCCATACTGGTAGTGGCGGCAGATGACGGAGTTATGCCGCAGACGGTTGAAGCAATTAATCATGCGAAAGCGGCTAAGGTATCCATAATAGTTGCCATAAACAAGATTGACAAGCCGGGGGCAAATCCGGAGCGAGTCAAGCAGGAACTTACACAGCACGGCCTTGTTTCAGGAGAATGGGGCGGTGATGTCATATGTGTGAACGTATCTGCTAAAAAACGTGAGAATATTGACCAGTTGCTAGAAATGGTATTATTGACGGCCGATATACTGGAGCTCAAGGCAGACCCGGACAGGCAGGCCAAGGGTACGGTTATTGAAGCCAAGCTTGATAAAAACAGAGGGCCCCTTGCAACCTTACTTGTACAAAGAGGCACCCTCATTGTAGGAAACTCTATTGTTACCGGTACAACAGTGGGCAGAATAAGAGCCATGGTTGACGATAAAGGTAATCCCGTACAGAGTGCAGGTCCGTCAACACCTGTTGAAATACTTGGACTTCCTGATGTTCCTGAGGCAGGTGAACTATTCTATACTATAGAGGATGAGAGAGTAGCCAGACAGCTCGCTGAAAAAAGGAGACTTATACAAAAGGAACTCAATTTGAAGTCGGTTTCAAGAATTTCCCTGGACGATCTGTACAAACAGATACAAGAGGGTAAGGCTAAGGATCTGAACATAATTGTAAAAGCAGATGTGCAGGGTTCTGTTGAAGCAGTCAAGCAGTCTCTTGAGAAGCTGACAAATGACGAGGTCAGGATAAACATCATTCATGGCGGAGTTGGTGCCATTACCGAGTCAGATGTAGCTCTCGCAGGTGTATCCAATGCGATTATCATAGGCTTCAATGTAAGACCCGGTGCGAATGTAACCGAAGCTGCTGAAGATGCAGGTGTTGACATGCGGTTGTACAGGATTATCTACAATGCAATAGACGACATTGAAGCCGCCATGAAGGGAATGCTGGAGCCGACGTTTAAAGAAGTGGTGTTGGGGCATACTGAGGTCAGACAAATCTTCAAGGTATCCGGTATCGGAACAATAGCAGGGTGTTATGTGCTTGATGGTAAGATTAACAGGAATTCGGACATTAGAGTTATCCGAGACGGCATTGTTGTGCATGAAGGCACGCTTTCTTCCCTCAAGCGTTTCAAGGATGATGTTAAGGAAGTGCTTCAAGGTTTTGAATGTGGCCTTTCTGTTGAAAAGTTTGATGATATTAGAGAAAATGATGTCATTGAAACTTTTACAATGCAGGAGGTTAAGCAATAAAGAGAAATGCTCTTTATGTATAATAATTATCAGGCTGGATGGGCGGTAGAACTGTCTACCCGGCCTTTTTGCAAAATCAGGGAGTGATGATGATGGACAGAATAGACAGAATATCGGAAGAAATGAAAAAAGAGGTAAGCGCAATCATTCAAAATGAGCTGAAGGATCCAAGAGTGCCTAAATTTGTAAGCGTTACATCAGCAGATGTGACAAAGGACTTGCGATATGCCAAAGTATATGTAAGCGTACTAGGCTCGGAAGAGGATAAAAAGAATGCTCTTGAAGGCCTAAAAAGCGCAGCAGGTTTTATTAGACGTGAAGCTGGGCAGAGGCTGCAGCTGCGTTATGCACCCGAGCTGTATTTCGAACTGGACAATTCTATTGAACGGGGAGTATATATTACCAAGTTGATCAATGATACCCTTCAGGGTAAATAGGAGAGCGGGATTTATGCTTGACAGAATAGCCGGAGCTATTGCTATATCCGGTAACATTGCGATATTGCCCCATGTGGCTGCAGACGGAGATGCCCTGGGTTCTTCCTTTGCGCTTGCATTGGCGCTCACCGGCATAGGGAAAAAGGTTTCGGTGTTGTTGGAAGAAGATATACCCCATATCTATGGTTTTTTGCATGGAGCTAGTCTTTCTGAGGTTTACACAAAAGAGAGCAAACATTATAATACAGTAATAGCAATAGACTGTGGAGATATTGGTAGGTTAGGCTGCAGGAAAGAGATTTTTGACTGTGCGGAAATAACTGCCAATATAGACCACCACCCCACAAATACAGGCTTTGCCATATATAATTATCTTGACACAAATGCTTCGGCAACAGCAGAAATCATCTATAAATTACTTGAGCAGCTTGATATAATACCCGGGAAAGAAGTTGCAACCTGCCTCTATGTGGGTATAGCGACTGACACCGGTTGTTTTCGCTACAGCAACACTACATCCCACGCCCATATAATTGCTGCAGAGCTAATTAAGTTAGGCGTTGATGTAGCAGACGTTTCACAGAATGTGTTTGATACCACCAGCTATGAAAAAGTCAGATTGATTGGTGCAGCCATTCACTCTCTTGAATTATTTGAAAACGGCAAAGTTGCGATAATGGCTCTTCCCAATGAACTGTTCAAGAAAACCGGAGCTAAAGAAGAGGATTGTGATGGGATAATCAATACTGCAAGAAATATCAGAGGCGTGGAAGTTGCCGTTATGCTTAGACAGTGGGATAATGGAGAGTTTAAGGTAAACCTCAGATCCAATTCAATGGTAGATGTATCTACCATTGCAAGTAGATATTCCGGCGGGGGTCATAAAAAGGCTGCCGGCTACAACACAGAAGGTACGCTAGAACAAGTAAAAACTAAGCTGTTGGCTGATATTAAGGAAGTTCTCTAATATGAATGGTATAATAAATGTATTAAAACCGTCGGGGATGACCTCCTTTGATGTAGTTGCACATCTTCGTCAAGTGCTTGGCATCAGAAAAATTGGCCATGCCGGGACGCTGGATCCTTTAGCTGCCGGTGTTTTGCCGGTGTGTATCGGCAGAGCGACCAAAGCCATAGAATTTCTTATTGACAAGGACAAGCATTACCGCGCAGAACTGACACTTGGCGTCACTACTGATACACAGGATTCTTCAGGAAAAGTACTTACTATGGTGATACCTGATTGTTCTGACGAAAAGATAGCAACAGCAGTTAATTCATTTGCCGGAAAGTACCTTCAGCTGCCACCAATGTACTCTGCTTTGAGAGTTAATGGAAAAAGGCTGTACGAGCTTGCAAGAGATGGAATAGAAATTGGAAGGCAGCACCGGGAAGTGGAGGTATATTCGGTCCAGGTGCAGGCAATTGACAGGATGGAAGGCATAAAAGTACTTTTCGATGTGCATTGCTCGAAAGGCACCTACATAAGGACATTATGCGCAGATATCGGCAAACATCTTGGCTGTGGAGGACACATGTCCTTTTTGCTTAGAAAGCGTGCCGGTTCCTTTGACATATCAGAAGCATATACTCTGGAGGAACTGTATATAAGGCAAAAGAATGGTGAATTTCAAGCTGTATTGCTGGGAACTGATACGATTTTTTATAACATACCGGACTATACGCTTGATGAAAACTCAGAAAAGAAGTTCCGGAACGGTATGCATATACCTGTTTCGGTTAATTTGGTTCCAGATGACGGCAGTTGTCAAGACAGCAAAAACAATAAAGGCGATAGCTTTATCCGAGTATATAGCGCTACAGGAGAATTTATTGCACTGGGCACTGTAAAAAGAAGTGTGGACGGAACATATTTAAAGGCAAAGAAATTCTTTTGAAGTATGAACGGGGCTTATGTATATGAAAACAGTGTTTGGGACTGAAAATATTAAATTTACCAAAAGAACTACAGCAGTGGGTTTGGGTAATTTTGACGGTTTACATGTAGGTCACATGGCACTTGTGAATACACTGATCAGTGAAGCCAGGCTTGATGGACTGGAATCAGTGATCTACAACTTCACAAAGCATCCTGAGAATATTATCAGAAAAAAACTGTTTACTCCTCTTTTAACAACAGTGGGTAAAAAAATTCAGCTTTTGAGCGAGACTGCTCTCCAATACATCTATTTTGATGAATTTGATGATGACTTTTCCAGAATGGTGCCTGAGTGTTTTGTAAGGGAGATATTGCTGGACAAGCTTGGCGCAAGGCTGGTAGTGGCCGGTTATGATTACAGGTTTGGCTATATGGGCCGGGGAGACAAAAATCTGCTTAAAGAATATGCCAAAAAGTATAATTTTAAGTTGGTGATTATTCCTCCTATTAAGATAGATAATAAAATTGTTAGCAGTACACTCATACGCAGGCATGTTGCCGGAGGTGATATGGAAAATGCTTTCAGGCTTCTGGGAAGGCATTACTCCATTACCGGAGAGGTGCTGGATGGAAAGCGCATAGGCCACAGAATAGGTTTTCCCACTGCAAATATGCAGCCGGAGGAATATTTGGTTATGCCTCACACCGGAGTGTATATAACAAAAACACTTTACAATGGTGATTTTTACAGAAGTTTGACAAATATCGGTCTAAATCCGACTTTTGGCGGCATGAACAGAATTAGTGCGGAAACACACATTCTTAATTTTGAAAGAGATATTTACAGAAGCAGTATTGAAGTGTTTTTCCTGACCAAGTTGCGCGATGAGCTAAGGTTTAAAAATGGAGACGAATTGGTGGCGCAAATCCATAAGGATATTCAGGCCGCAAAAGAGTATTTTGATTCTATTTAGGGTCGGCTGAAATATTACTTCCGATTCTTTTCTGGAGAACGGAGCTTCAGTGTAGTTCTTCGGAAAAGATATAGCGGAAGTTATACTTCGACGATCCCATAGTACTGCAGCAAAATAATTATTTATTCATCGGCATTACAAGACAAAAACGAATTGCATACGTATTTATGCATAGATTTTGATTCCTTGAATGATTCACATGTTATAATGGTTCTGTATAGCAATTATAAAAAGGACGGTAAGGGCATGATTATCAGTATGGAGAACCTGGGTAAGATTTATTCCACAGGAAAGATTGAAGTAGAGGCATTGAAGAAAGTCAATTTAAATATTGACAGAGGAGAATTCGTTTCCATAATGGGTCCTTCAGGCTCGGGTAAATCCACACTTATGAATATTATAGGCTGCCTTGACAGGGCAACTAGCGGATATTACGAGCTTGACGGTGTAAATATTTCAAGCCTGAATGATATTGAACTGGCCAAGATCCGTAATATTAAGATAGGCTTTGTGTTCCAGTCTTTCAACCTGCTTCCGAGAATTACTGCATTACAGAATGTTGAGCTGCCCATGATTTATGCAGGGGTGGGAAAAAAGGAACGCAGAAAGAAAGCAATCGCGGCGCTTGAAAGAGTAAGTCTGGTGGATAGGATGGATCACAAGCCCAACGAGCTTTCCGGTGGACAGAAACAGAGAGTGGCAATAGCCCGCGCCCTTGTAAACAACCCTGCCATCATACTGGCAGACGAGCCCACAGGCAACCTGGATTCTGTGTCAGGTGAGGATATCATGGCTGTGTTCCAGGAATTGAACAGGGAAGGTGTTACTATTGTCCTGGTCACACATGAACAGGACAACGCACTGCACACAAGGAGAATTGTAAAATTCCGGGATGGGATGCTTACGGCCGATGAACCGGTAAGTCATCCTATTGATGCGAGGGATCTTATCAGGAAGAGGAAAGCACAAGAGGCTGTTTAGTGGAATCCATGCTGCTTATCCCGGAAGCGGATTTTGCAGATGGCAAATAATAACAGGAAAGTGCCGTATAAGTTGCCGAAATAATTTGATGCATATGAAGAATTATATTTCTGCAAAAGTTTTAAAAAGTAATATAAGTGCAAAAAGTCTGCTGTCTTAATTTTTTTGCATTATATATAGGTGAAAATAATTTTATGGTAGGAGGATGGTCATATGTCTGATATTTTAATTAATCATGTAAATGAGGAAGTATCTCATGAACAGCCGGGTTTCTTAAAGAGGCTTCTATGGGTGTTGACTTCTCCCGGCAAATTGATGGAGAATCTGGCAGAAAGGCCGAGAGTGCTTTTTGGCCTGATACTTTCCGCTTTAGCGATGGTTTTGCTCTTTGTCATCAGGATGCCGCTTTATGAGGATATTCTTCGCAGTTCCATGTCATTGACAGGTCAGACAATGACTGCTGAAATGATTGAACAGAGCCTTCCCCTTACGAAAATAGCGGGATTAGTCACAGTTCCTTTAACGATGGTTTTTGTTATACTTTTTTATACAGTGATATTTTTTGCCATATTAAAGCTGATAGGCGGTCAGGGTAGATTTAAAGCTTATCTGTCGGTAACCTGCTATTCGTATGTTGTTCCCGCATTGTACACATTACTTCTCATACCGGTTTCCTTTGTTACAGGAAGCCTGCATCAGGATATTCCGCTGTCAAGCCTGGCAACGCTTGCCTCAACGGATATGAGGGGTACGTTTTTGTTTGGTATATTAAAGGGCCTGGATATTTTCGCCATATGGTATTATGCAGTAATGGCAATTGGTTTCACTGCTGTAAGCAAGCTTAAAAAAACGTACGTATACGGCGTTGCAGCAGTAATATTTTTAATTGGATTGATTATTGCCGGAGTTGGCGAGACTTCAATGAAGGCTTTTATGTAAAATTGACAGCTTGATATAGCGGACATTTTGTGGAGGGTGAAGAATGAACAAAAAAGTTATTATAGGTGTCATCATAGCTATTGCAACGATAGGCTTGGCAGCTGCAGGTATTTTCAAAGCAACCGGACCTTCAGGAGGAAATGTGATTTCGGTGAAGACTGTTAAAATCGCAAGGGGTGAGATTTCTACATACATCTCTTCTGACGGCATCATTGAAGAAGTGGATAAGGCCGAAGTCTTTTTTGATACTCCTCTCAAAGTGAAGAAGGTGCTAGTGGAGGAAGGGCAGAAGGTTACAAAGGGGCAACAACTGCTTGAACTGGATATTGGTGCGCTGAATTCCCAGCTGGAGACGCTGAAAATAAACAGAAACACACAGCAGACTTCTCTTGGATCAAAGGCACCGGATGCAGAAGTAGAGAGAGCCTCCAACAATCTTAAGGCCGCTGAACGCAATTATAATGACAGTAAAAAGACTTATGAAGACAACAAGGCATTATATAATGCAAATGCAATATCCAAAGCTGAGCTTGACATGTCGGAGAAAGCGTATATTGAAGCAAATTCAGGTATGAGCGGCTTGATGAATGCCAGGATAGCCTACAATGCTGCAGTTGAAAACAGAGACAACTCCAAAAAGTCTGTTGGAGACAGCCTCAGAGTATTGGATATTCAGATATCAGATTTGGAAAAGAAGCTCAAGACGATTAAGGATGATTGCACCAGTCCAATAAACGGCGTGGTAGCGAATCTCGGTGTGCAGGAGGGTGCTTTTACCAGCAGCATGCAGGCCGCTTATAGAATTATTGATCCGAATAAGCTGCAAATCAGAGCCAAAGTAAAGGAATTTGATATAAAAAATGTTCGTGTCGGCCAAAAAGCAAAGATTACCGGCGATGCAATCGACAAGAGTTTAGAAGTGACCGGCAGTGTGAAAAGTATTTCACCTGTGGGCGTGACCAAAATAATCTCCAGTGGAAACGAAACAGTTGTGGAAGTGCTGGTGGGGATAGATGGAGCGGGTGATGTATTGAAGCCGGGACTTAATGCAACTTGTGAGATATCGACAGTAAATAAAAAGGATGTGCTTCTGGTGCCGATGGAGGCGATTACACCGGATAAAGATGACAATAACATGGTTTTCGTAGTTGATGAGGATACTAAAACAATGCACCAAAAGAAAGTTACGATCGGACTGAATTCGGATATGAATGTTGAAATACTTGACGGACTCCAAGAGGGCGATTTGGTCGTAACTGAAACTAAGCCGAACTATAGGGATGGATCCCGCGTCAGGATATCAGATAAGTAAATTTGCTGCGTCGCCGCACTGCAGTCGCAATGACAGAGGCTTGACTGCCGAGCCGGGGCGTTTCGTGCAATGACCGGGGCGGGATTGCCGCCCAATGAGTTCGCAATGACAAGTTAGAATAGAGGTTGATTAGATGAACTTTTCCGAAAGCTTTAAACAGGCGCTGGACAGTCTTAAAGTAAATAAGCTGCGATCAATTCTCACGATGATCGGAATCGTAATGGGTGTATTCTCGGTAATTACCATAATGGCTCTTGGAAGTGCGGCCGAAGCTTATATGAACAGCCAGTTTGAAAAAATCGGTGCCAATACTATCACCATTACCTATAAAGAGATGAGTGTGGATAAAAAGGACTGGCTTTTGATGGAAGATATGGATGCGATAAAAAAGATCGCACCGGAAATAAAGAATATTGCCACATATCAGCAAAAGGGCGGTAAACTTAGAATAGGAAGCAAGACCAAAGATGCGTTTATCCTTGGCGTTTCCTCCCAGTATAAAAACTTTGATCTTATAGAGATGGCGGAAGGAAGATTTATTAATGAATTTGACACTGCTTCACGAAACAAGGCAATTATTGTTGACGAATCTTTTGTAAAGAAATACTTTAAACCCGGTCAGAATGTAGTTGGAGAGAAGATTACACTAAAGACGCCTGCCGGAAGCACTGTGGCTTTGAAGATTGTAGGCATAAAGAAAAGCGGAGATGATTTGTTTGAGAGCATGTACAGCAGTGACATGATCCCTGCAATCGTTTATATGCCGATAACCGCAGTCCAATCCATATACCCCAACAGTGACAGGCTGGAGAGCATCATGGTGTCCATGGTTGACAAGGATAAATTGCGTGACGTAGGTAAAAGGATTGTGCGTGCACTTGAAACGAAGCATGGCAGTGAGAATGTTTATATGGCTCAGAATTCCGCCGATATGCAAAAAGCAATATCTGACGTATTGGGAGTCGTGTCCTCTGTCCTATTGGTCATAGCCATTATAACACTAATAGTTGGAGGCATAGGAATCGTAAATATACTATTAGTATCGGTTACAGAAAGAATAAGGGAAATCGGCTTACGAAAAGCGCTCGGTGCACAAAAGAAGGATATTGTCCTTCAGTTTATCACAGAGTCTATCATTATGACCGGCATTAGCGGGATTATAGGAATCATACTTGGCGTTCTTGCCGGAAGCGTGATTTCTTCTTTGATAAAAATTCCGCCTGTTGTCGATTTTAAGGTCATCATTCTTTCTTTTCTGGGTTCGGTGGCATTGGGCCTCATCTTCGGAGTATACCCGGCAAAACTCGCCGCAGACCTGGATCCGATTGAATCGCTTAGGTATGAGTAAAATTATACCTGTATGGGGTTTGAAGATTTCTGTTATGCCGTACATGTTATAAAA
Organism: uncultured Oscillospiraceae bacterium; assembly: GCA_964349435.1. Classification (GTDB taxonomy): domain Bacteria; phylum Bacillota; class Clostridia; order Acetivibrionales; family DTU013; genus CAYGHY01. The sequence continues at coordinate 4,645 of CAYGHY010000062.1, read as the reverse complement.
ATGCAGAAAACTATAGTGCAATGATTGAAACTGTTTTCAAATACGGAAGGTATTAATAGTGCGAAAAATTTGCTATACTTACGGTATGGACAAAGCAGATTTTTAGGAGGCGTCTTATGATGGACACTATGTATGAATTGCTGGAACATATGGAAGGACGCCCTGTAATAAATACACATTCCCATCATTTGAACAATATTTACAACGGAGACTACAATCTGGACATTTTGTTGCGGAACAGCTATGTAAACTGGTGCGGTGTTTCTTTTGAAGATTCTTATTCCAGCAGACGCGATTTTCTGGATGCAATGAGGTATAACTCATATTTCATGTGGCTTCAAAAGAGCCTTAAATCGATTTACAATTTAATGGAGCCTTTAACTGCAGATAACTGGTATGTTTATTCCGAAAAAATACGGGAAAAGCACAATAGTCAATCTGAACATATAGAGTTGTTGAAGTCCGGATGCGGTTACAGAAAAATTATACTGGATGCGTATTGGGAACCGGGCAGCAATAATGGTTTACCGGAGCTCTTTACGCCTACTTTCAGGGTTGATATGTTTCTTGCAGGATATAATCGGATTGCCCGGGACCATTCCGGCAATAATGCCTCGATTATTTACAATAAGAATATAAACGATATTGATGAGTATACTGCCTTTATGAAAGCAGCCATATTGGAGAAAAAGCAACAGGGCTGTGTTGCCTTAAAGTGCGCTATTGCCTATAGCAGAGGTATTGATTTTGCGGAAACACCGAAAGAAGAGGCGCAGAAAGCTTTAGGTATTAGTGGGCATAAATCAGACTCCGGTGAAATTAAAGCATTTCAGGATTACTTATTCTTTACGATTTGCAAAATCGCTGCAGAATATGATTTACCGCTGCAGTGCCATACCGGACTTGGAAAGCTGGAAAAATCCAATGCAATGAGGTTGCAGGAAGCTATCTCAAAGAACCCCGAAACCAAGTTCATTTTGTTTCACTGCGGTTATCCGTGGCTTGACGATATCAATGGATTGCTCCATGTGTATCCTAATGTATATCCTGATTTATGCTGGCTTCCTTTGATTTCAACATCGGCAGCGATAAGAATGCTTCATGAACTGATTGAAGTGGGCACGGCTGATAAGTTTTGCTGGGGTTGCGATACATGGACATCCGAGGAAAGCTACGGAGCGCTTTTGGCAGCACGGCATGTTCTGGCAAATGTATTGGCTGATAGAATCAAACAGGGGTATTTAAATACGAATGAAGCCTGTACTATTGCCGACAGCATAATGTGCAATAACGCCAGAAAATTATATAAAATATAATACTGCATATCGATTACCAACCGCAAACCAAGGTGCAAAAATGCAAAAATTGCTGCGAGGACTGGTTGTATTGCTGCTTACGACAACGAAGTTATCTGTTGAAAGAGCAGCGATGCCAGCTGCAGGGCACATCCGACCCCAAGGTGGACTATTTAAGGTGCCGGGGAGTTAAAGTATCAGTATGATACCTGCTATGACCAGTGCTGCACCAATAAGCCTCATTATGGTTATTTGCTCTCCGAGAAACAATACAGCAAATAGTATAGTTATGAGCGGGGAACTCGACATAATAATGGTTACAAGTGATACATCTCCTCGTTTCAGTGCAGCATAATATGCCAGATCTCCCATCAGTGTTGCCAGCAGCGCTTCAATACCTATAAGCCACCAGTTGCTGGCGGAGATGCCGCTTACTTTAGTGAAGCTGCCGCTTATGATTACCCAGCCGGATACCACGCTGGCTGCAAATATGGTTCGAAGGACAAGGCCTGCCACCGGGTCTACATTTTTGAGAGCAACTTTGGCAAAAACAGGCGCAATGCCCCAACATATCGTGCCAAAGAGAGCGAGGAACACCACCATATTTTTGCCACCTCCGTATTTTTTAATCATGTTTTTCCTCTAAGCGGGCTCAAAATATTACCGCTCCTTTTTTACCGTATTACTGGCCTCAGTAATGGCCAAAGCTAAATTCACAGGAGGGTTTTATATCTTGTAAGCTCAAAAGCCTTTCACATGAAAATATGAAATGAAGGTTGTTTTTATTCCTTGTCATCTACAAGCCCAATATAATTGAAATCAAATCTGCTTGATATCTTCTTAATATCTTGAGATTTGTATTCTGGAATTAATTTTACAGAGTATTTTACTATCTCGTGCAAATAATATTTGCATGAACAAACTAGTGAACAAGGCGAAAAAATTTACAATTATCTTTTTTGTTACATGTATACTGACTGCAACTGTGCCGATCTCATCACAGGAGCGCCAAGAAAAGACTCTGTCGTCTCTCTATGTTGAAAAGGAAGAATTCGGTACCAGAATAGCCTCCAATTCCAAGTCTTTTTGTACAGAATGCATTATTCATCAGGGCATCAGTACGGATATGGTCTCCGGGCCTACAACCAAACTACCTTGGATAAATGACAGAGAGTTTATCAAGGCAAGACTTAGAAATAACACAAATGTGCTTTTAGGCGGATATAAAACTGTTCTGAGAGATCCGCTTCCAGGGGAGGAGTACAATGTCCATCTGGCGGCAAGCCTTTTAGCGGGTATTGTAATAAAGCCGGGAGAAGTATTTTCACAAAATTCTGCCATAGGTCCATATACTGAAGAAAAAGGCTTTGAGAAAGGACCTACTTATATCGGCACCACGATAACTACAACTATTGGAGGCGGTGTATGCAAAATAGCTTCAACGCTTTACAATGTTGCTGTGCTTTCCAACCTGAGTATAGTAGAACGCCACAACCACAGCATGCCGGTACCCTATGTGCCTTATGGCCAGGATGCTACCGTGGCATATGGCATTAAGGATATCAGAATCAGAAATGATACAGACTCTGAAATCATGATATGGGCTCAGGGGATAGACAACGAATTATTCATGGCCTTTTATGGCAGCCAGCCCGGACCATCAATAGAATGGAGTCATGAAGTAGTAGAGATCAGAAAGGCACCTGTAAAGTATAGAATTAACCCTCAACTTGGGGCCGATGAACTGAAGCCGGTGCTGGAAGGTATGGATGGGGCAGTGGTCAAATCATGGATTACCATCAGCACCAGCAACAGCGTCAATGTAAAATACATGGGCATCAGCGATTACAAGCCAATGCCGCATCTTATTGAAAAGGGATACTGAGCCGCAGTCGCAACTTAAAAACGTAAATGTATCTGGGTGCTATCGTTCCACTGACACTCCAGACATACCTTTGGATACCCAGTATCATATGCATAAACCTAATAACCGGGAATAACATCTTAGTATATGCAGTTTATATGGGGTTGAAGGATGCAGATGAAGGGTGGCAGAGCTTTCTTGTTTTTTCTGGCGGGGCAGGGGATTTCAAATCTCGGTGATTCCTTCAGATTTATTGCGGTAACGATGCTCATTTTTAGGCTAACAGGCTCGGGTGTTACCGCTGCTTTGGGTATTGCGCTGTCTACCCTGCCAAGCATTATTACATCTCCTTTTGCCGGAGTATTGGGTGATAGGATAGATGAGAGACGCTTACTGACTCTGCTTGATCTTGGAAGGTTTATAACAGTACCGCTGTTTCTTTACACATATAGCGTTACACAGATATACCTGCTTCTAATTTTATTGTCTCTTTTCGATGTTTTCTATGGACCATCCAGGAAAAAATTTATACTTGGTATGACAGGAAGGAAAGGTGCACTAAAGGCAAACTCCCTTTTAACCGGAGTATCCGGTGCGGCTTATCTTACAGGACCTTTGACTGCAGGCTTCCTGACGGATAGCTATGGGTCTGCCCCTGCCATACTGATTGCAAGTTTGTGCTGCCTTGCTTCATGCCTGGCTACTTTTTTTGCAGGCATTGTTCATGGAAAAGCTTGTATGGGGCATAAAAAAAAGCACCTTGTCAATCAACCGCAAAATAAATTACAGCAGAGGAACAAGGCAACTGTCCTACTGTTCCTGTCAGCCGGGTTTCGGGAAGGCTTGATATACTGCCTTAAGACACCGGCCGTCAAGGGCTTGCTGGTAGTAGCGCTTATTATGGGCTTCTGCACTATTTCCGTCAATTTGGCGTTCTATCCGTATGCCTTTGATATGCTGAAAGTGACTGGAAAGGGCTGGAGCCTGATAATTACCATATATTCCGGTACAAACCTGGTAGCTATGGTGCTGATGAAGTATCTTGATAAACATTGTAAGGGTCGGGAGGGTAGAGTTTTTTACACCGGTCTGAGCATGGTTGCCGTCATTTGGGCGTTTTACGCTTTTGCCACAAAATATGCACATGTGCTTTTGCTGCAATTTATTGAGGGGTCTATTATTGCGGTTTGCAGCATACTTCTGGCAGCCAGGTTTCAAGTCATAACAGACAAAGACTACATGGCGAGGGTTTCCGGCATGAACGAACTTTTTTCAAATGTGGGAAAGCTTGGAGGCATGTGTTTTACGGCAGTTTTAACAGGCGGTTTTTCATTTGGCGCGGTGTTTATTCTAAACAGCGCAATAATTCTACTGTTTGCAATTGACCGGCTTATAAGCTCAAAATGGTCTTTATTAGGTTTTCAGTCAAGTAGATAACAAGCTGTGAGGATAACTATATTTACTCCAGATATTGAATATTACCGGG
>CAYGHY010000061.1:0-14885 GCA_964349435.1 uncultured Oscillospiraceae bacterium | reverse complement strand
TCGCCAGTTGGAACAATTCGCAAATCAATTGGCAACCGTCCTTCCAATTTATCTACCTGGGTATCCACTTTACTCATGTACCCACTATATATTGTGTTTATTGTTTTTTGTCATTTACAATGGTGTTGTATGTAATAGGTTCAACAATTACAGCATTCTGTATAAGCCTATAAAATAGCTTTCCTCGATAATGTGAAGAACGCCGGTTAAATCTGAAAGTAAATTCATCAAGGTAGTAATCAAAATGCTTCTCTCTTACAGCACCTTGATGGGTTCCTAACAGCCATCTATTTAGCAGAGATATTATTAAATGCACATGAGGTAACAAATCCGATTTTTTAACATCCTTAGCAATCGTGATTTCATGTGTATATCCCTCCCCAGACAAACCATTATATCCCTGCCATCCATCAGTATTAACCGTACTGCCTTTTTCAACTGATTCTTGTACAAATTTTAAAAGGCTTTCTCCAGAAGCATCCGGAACACGCGATATTCTAACACGCCCTATTCTTTTATCTTTTACTTCAACTGCAACAACGATAAGAATCTTATTTTCAGAACCACGACCACGCTTTCCTTCACTTTCACCTCCTATGTAAGCGTCATCAACCTCCAAATATCCGGATAATTTATCCCTACCAGGTCTAACCATTGCATGCCTTAGTTTATGAAGCCATGCCCACGCAGTTTCGTAGCTTCCAAGTCCCAGAATTCTCTGTAATCCCAATGCGCTTGCCCCATTTTTTTGTGACATTATCCACCACATAGCTCTGAACCACATTGTTAATGGCTTATGCGTATCTTGAAATATAGTCCCGGCTATCACTGATGTTTGATACAGACATTTTGTGCATTGAAAAAGCACTTTACCGATTGGCCACGCTTTACTATTTCCACAACGAGGACATATAAAACCTTTTGGCCACCGTATGCTGAAAATATAGTCTCTGCAGGCTTCTTCCGTATTAAATTGTTTTTCAAACTCTTCTAATGCCATCGGATATGCTCTCATGCCTATATACTATATGTAGTATGCCCATTAGTCAAGTGGATACCCAGGTAAACTAAATTCCTTCCCTTTGACGGTCACGGATTACCTTGTGGCCTCGGCTCTTAACAAGGATATCGTCGTCATCGACGGTGTGGAACCGCTCATCGGTCAGCTGAGAGCTGTCGGTAAAAATCTCAATCAGCTCACCACGCTGGCGCATATGGGCAGGATTCAGGCCGTCAGATTGTACGAGGTCAGGGAGGCTTTTGGTGATATTGCCGCCGCACTCCGCGACCTGACCGGGGAGGTGAAGAAGTGATGGCGACGCTCACAAGAGTCAAGGTAAAGCACGCCACTTGCGGCAGGATGCTCGGCGCTCTTTCGTATGTTCTTCAATCCAAAAAGGTGACGTTCGATGGCGTCCGTGTTGAAACAGGACATAATTGTACTCCCTACACCAGCTACCTTGAGATGATGGCGACCAAGTAATCCTTCAAGAAAACAGATGGCGTCAATTTCTTTCATTACGTCCATTCTTTCTCGGATAAGGAGAACATTACGCCGTGGCAGGCTAATGAAATTACCCGTGAGCTTGCCGAAAGGCTGTTCCCCGACAACGAATGTGTCATCGCCACACACAATGATACCGACAACCTCCACTCGCATATCATCGTCAACTCGGTCAGCTTCAAGGATGGGAAAAAGCTGCACCTATCGCCCACCTCCATCAAAGAGCAGCGGCAGGTCAATGACCAAGTCTGCATGGCACACGGCTTTTCCGTGCCGGAGCCCTACACAGGGCAGAAAAGAAAAAAGCGCCTGACGCCCGGTGAATATCGAGCCGCCGAGCGAGGCGAGAGTTGGAAGTTCCGTCTGATGAAGGCCATCGACGAGGCTCTGGAATACACCCCCGACAGGGAAAGCTTCATCTCGAACATGGAGTACGAGGGCTATGAGGTGCGCTGGGACGACGTGCACAAATACATTCTGTTCACCACGCCGGAGAGCCAGAAGTGCCGTGACCGCACTCTGCACAATGACACCTATCTTAAAGAAAATCTTGAAAAGCTATTCGCCTACCGCGCCGAGCATGGATTCACTCCGCAGACCCCGGAGCCACCGGAGGGCTGGATGGCACAGGTAAATACGATGTATAAGCTCGCCTCAGACGCTGTTCGGCTCGGTAAAAGTGTTGAGAAAATGGCGGATGTGCCGCCCGATTTAAAGCCTTTCACCCTCGCAGACAGCAAGCAGAAAAAGCGGGAGGCGCTCAAAAAGTTGGCGCAGGGACACAAGCTGCGGAGCGAGCAGGGGCAGGATATGAACCTGACAATGTAACCCGTAAGGGAGAAAGGAAACCTATGGACAGAGAAAAAATGATTGCAAGGCACTACTTGGAAACAGGAATCCTCGGCGCTTACGAAACCGCCGAGATAGTCCACCTGAATTCCCTGTTTATGATTATATTTTATTTAGTCACATTTTTTACTGGAAGTTGACAATAATAAGCCGCGAACGGTCCAACGGCTACTACGGGAGAAAAGATCTGTACCAGTCGCCATCCTAAATCGACATGTTCATCGATGATGGTATGATAATCTTTTTTCGGTTTTTTGGGAGGGAAGACCCCTTCCAATTCGATTTGGACATATTTATATTCTTTCATTTCATCCTTAATGGCGTTATTTAAGAAGCAAAAACCTTCATGCGCCCTATGTAGAAAAACACAAAGCAAGCATGGGCTATGATGCCGGGGAGCATGCTGCCGGTGTATACGATGGCTATACAACCAATCAAATTGATCATAACCGAGCCTAAGATCATGCTCAGTCCCTGTTTGCTGTTTTTTGTGAACAGAATTTGCTGCAGCGCAAAGAGTATGCTGGACCAGAGCATAGGGAAAACAAATCCAAATTGCGGGAATTGGGTGTACATGAAAAGAAAAATGAATCCTCTGAAAAAGAATTCTTCCGCTAACGAGCCTAAAAGAGGGACAAAAGGAGCAACTGAAGGATTTCTTTTCTTGATGGACTGAATCCAGACAATGTTCCTTATTTCATTAGTCCAGTCGGTCTTCTCGGAAAACATAGTCAACAGTCCCGAGGTCAATGTTACTGCGCTGAACTCAGCTAAAATGGTAAGCAAAATATAAAACAGGTAGGAAGGTTTTATTAAAAGATAGCAGAATATATCAAAGCGAAAGATAATAAACATTGGCACCAGAATCATAAGTGGGAAAAGATAATATACCACACCAATTAGCGACGCACGGATTTCTTCATACGTCCATTTGCTGTGCGTAAGAATTTTGCGGGCAAGCCGATTTACAAATACGCATTTGTCAAGCCAGAAAAGAATCAACCCGTAAACTATGGTCGCAATGACGATGATGACACAAAGGACAATGTATTTCGCCATTAATTTACCCTCCTTTGCACGGTCTTTCGGTTTGCGTATTTGTGGGAGGAGTAAAAATACAAAATCAGGTTTTGTGATGCGTGGCACAAGATGACAGGGAGCAATGCATAGCCGGAGAGCACAAAAATCAAGCTGAATATCAGCCCGGAAGGCAGCTTTTGAAGAACAATCTTACGTCCGAAATATACATGGTTGAGCGCGTAAAGACAGGCTGATATAATGATGACAACGTACACCGGAACAGAAAGCCCGTTCATCACCACCGAAATAATGATTTGGCGAAACACAACCTCTTCTGCGGTGGCTGCAAGGATGATAGCGACTATGCTGAGAAGAGAAGTACGTTCATAGTAGACTTTAGTGGGTGTAAGAGCCGGTAGCTTTTTATATTTCCGAAACAGCGGAAAGGCAGCGATGACAAATTCAACTGTAATGTTTAAAAACGCACAGACTACTGCCAACGGATACCAGAGGATATTAGCGGTAAATCGAAGTATACCAAGCTCACCCATAAAGAAAGTAATTACAATCAGCACACCGTAGGAGACTACGGTTGCGAATGTATCTTGTAATAAACGGCTGCGCTCGGGAAATCGCAGCATGCGAACAATATAGGCAAAAGCAGAAGGAAAGGAAAGTGTGCAAAGCAGCAATACATATTTAAGGCATGGGATGTGGAAAAGCATTAGTTATCCCCCCATATTCAAGGACACGCGGATGAGCGCTATACGGAAAGCCCGGATAGGAGAGCTGCACCAATTCAGGAATAAATACACGCTGAACCTTAATTCCCGTGTTTATAACCTCGGGAGGGGTGATGTCCATAAAAACAGCATATTTAGAGATTCCCGCAAGACTGCCAATCAAATCATGAAGCCTTTCTGTAGAGTCATCAGACGCAGGCTCCGGATAAGCGCTCATGATGCGTTTTTCGTCTGCCAATCTATTGAGAATTTCTTTTTTCTTCTCCTGATCTTCCGCTTTGGTCCAATATGCAACATTGCTATCAAGATTTAAAAACTTCTCGTCACCTATTCCGAGAAAATCGATCGGACTCATCATCGGACCGTTTGCGGCCAGATAATGTATCGTCGCAGCTTCGGTTAGTGCCCGATATGCGGCTTTTTTGATATCTACATTGGCCGAGCAGCCCATCAATACATATGGAGATCTGTCATTTCGGTTTACAAGCTGCGCCCCTACCACATACCCCGGTACATGGTCCATCGAAAAGTCATACAGAGTCAAATCATATGGAGTATCACCCAAAATGCGATCCACCATTTTTATGAAGTCAATATCGTCGTATTCGATTATTTTTGCCTTTCGATCGGTGTACCAGTTCAGCATGAAGGCATCTGCCTCAATTGCCTCCAAAATCGCACTGGATAACGCAAGATTTGTGTTCACATGGGCGGCAGAGCCTTTGGAAAAGCTCGGCATGAACATTTTCTCACCCAAATCCTCGCGGATCATGTATCCTAAGAACAAAAACTGCATAGGTATAAAAATAGTTGTATCCTTATCAAAGAGTGAGGGACACTCAAGCCAGCCTACGACAGTATCCTGTGTTATTCTCTGGATACTCGTCGATTTGGAAATGCCTTCATAATCGGATGGCGAGAAGATTTCAATGTATTTCCAGGGCAAAACACGATCCTCTCCATATTTATTCGTCATATCAATATGGGACATATATATCGCTCTGTCCTTCCATATATTGGCGGCTACAAGCAGTGCATAGCGTTCAATGCCCTCCCCATACAGCTTAACGAAGGATTCCTCGCGATAAAGTCCGTAACCGGAGAGATGGTAATTTATGTTTGCGTTTTCCGTAATCAGGAGCTTTTCATAGGAGGGCATTTGACTTGCGCATATATGAAGGTGAGGAGCGCTGACCTGTTCGTTGCACAGCAAGAGCTGGCTCTCAACAATTCCCGCATGTTGTCCAGCTACGTGGCGCTGATTATTCATGACATGAATATGGCTGGGATAGTATTTTACATTCATAGGAATAATCCTTTCTGAAATATTCTTAATTCAGGTAATTAGGCTTTGTTTGTAATCTCAACAGCATCTATGAGCTTTCGTACAATCTGCGTGGAAGAGGTATACATCTCATCGTACTGTGCTTTTGCTACTTGTCCGCATGCGCTGCAGAAGGGTACACGCAGTAAATCCTGAACTTGAATTTCCAGCAGGGGAAGGTAGATGTTAAGTACGCGTCCGGCAAGCTTAGCTTTGCCTATTTCGCTGACTAAATAAGCGTCCTGCATTGCTATAGATGCGATAAACAGCAGGCTTGGGAACAAATGAGTGTTCTCATATTTCTGAAGAGGCTGTCCGCTTTTTTGCATATGCTTCTTATAAACGGAAAGCTCCTCAAGTCTTGCCATAATGCGGTTTTCATAGCATTCAAAGCAGCCGGTTTCGTAGCCCTTGATTGTCATAGCGGAGAGGAAAGGTCCGTCCAGCATGCTCAGAGCAAGGGGGATTCCCATTGTCAGTAAAATCCTGTTCAGGTTTCTTAAAAATTGGATATGAGGTCTTTGAAAGCACACGAAAACTGCCGCATAATCCGAAAATCCCTCTGAAAGCTCTTTCATCTGCTTATCATGCTCCATTGCATCCAGCTTAGAGGTCAGGTCGGCAGCTGCGATTTTATTAAATTTGTCTGTCGACATGACGCTCAGTGTCATTTGCATAGATTCTGCAAGCTCACAAAGCTGCTTTTCAAGAGGAATACAGTCGGTAACCAGCAAAACTCTTTTCTGGAACTGCTGCGCCCCTTGGGAAAGCATAACAGAAGTACCGCCAATCAGAGATTGGATCAGCTTTTTAAGATAGTCACTTTCATTATTAATTAGATAGTGAAAGGAGGAAAGCTCGTCAAGTAAGGATAAAATATCTTCGATGGATTCTACAGGTACATGATATTTTGAGAAGAGATCTTCCTCTGAAATCTGCTTGTTATCGGCAAGGTCGGATAGCATTGCGATGTAGGCATCCTGCAGCAGTGGGTCATACACCGAAATATCTAGACATGCTTCTTCGATGTTCCATACTCCCTTGCGAAAACGAATCTCGGTTTCGCCGTTGAAAATGATAGTGGTTTGTTCACCAATTTTGTAGCTTCGTTCTTTCATTTTTTCCCTCCTGTTAATTCCGGCTGCCAACCAGTGTTAGGTGAATGACATGCTTTGTCAGTCCGTCCAGTCCAAAGAATGTTTCCGTCAAGCCTTTTTCGTATCCGCCGATATCGCTTGCTGCCAGATTCAGAGCATTAGCGGTTAGCTGAACATTTTCAGCAATTTCGCCTGCTTCAATAAAAGCAAATTGCACTGCCATATCACCATATTTTCGGGCATTATCGTATAGTGAATAAACATAGTAAATGGCTATTCCTACCTTTGAGCTGTCAATGTTGATTCCGAAATTCGACATCTGCAAATATTGGTCCATATCTTCCTTTTCAAACGGCTTCACCAATACAATGGTGTGATTGAGCGGCAGGTATTTATAAACACCTTGCTGAAGATTTTCTACATTTACTGCTACAAAGTACATAGTTATAGGATATAAGCCTCCTCCTGACGGAGCTGTCCTTACTACCCCTTTGAATTCCGACCCGAGTGATGCCGTGGTGGGCAGATCGTTATTTGTATTAAAATCAAAGTCCCCACTGGGGCCATCCCCGTAGTATAATAGTGTGGATAATTGTTCCATAGACAGTGGCTTACCGCTATAAGATCGGACGCTGCGGCGAGAGCGAATAACACTGCCGATTGACTCGTTTAGGGGCAGATAACGAGGCAACTGTATTGTCATTTTGTTTTCAACGATGTCCTCTTCCTGGTGTTTGCGATGAGATAGAGCTCCCTTTACACCGATCGAAGACGAATAATTAAATACTCCGTGGGGGAGTCCCATTTCCAACGAAGACCGTTTAGCGTTCAACAGATAGGTTTCACCGATTAGTCGTGTTGAATCCACCGAATAGATGCCACTTCTGTAAATGGCCTCAGGCACCTTTATGCCTAAAGACTCCGCATACAGCGTAACCGGCAGGTTTGTGGCATGATCTACTATCAGCCAGATGACACCTTTTTCTTCTTGATTGAATTCCGCCAAAGACATTCTTTTTTTAGACTTACTCACATTTTCACTCCATTTCTATTCCCCCTAGAATCTAATCCCATTTGAAGATAAAGAAGGAAATTATAACAAATACCACTGAAACCAAAAACATGATCAGAAAATCATTTTGAAATGTACTGAAAGCGTTTCCGACCCATATATTACGCATACTGTTTACACAATATGTCAGCGGCATAAATTTTGAAATTTTATTGATTGCATCCGGTAGCATTTCCAGAGGCATACTTGCTCCGGAAAGGAACATCATAGGAAAAGATACTACCATACCGATTGCCTGCGCCGCCTTCGCACTACCTGATACTGATGCCACTGCAAGACCGATTGAAAAAATGCAGATTCCGGATAAAAGCAGCCCTGCAATCAAAAATAATATATTCCCCTCGAAGACCGCACCCCAGCCGAAGTAGCCAATCAAAACTATCAGCGCTATACCGATCAGCGACACGAGATAGTACACAAGCATATCGGTAATAAGGTATGCAACCGGTGGAACAGGCGTCATCTGATATCGACGCAGCTCGCCCCGCTCCCGACTGCTTGCTATGGAAACCGGCATACTGATAAGTCCTGCGCCTGCAAAAACGAGACCTGTATATGCGGGGATTGATATATCTACGGTCCCGAGTCCTCCGAAAAAGGGATTGGGAGTATTGCCATATATAGTACCAAATAAGACAAGGAGCATTGGGCAGAAGATAATGGTGAAAAAGAGTCCAATATAATCCCGGGTCAGCAATATGCATTTCATCTTAAATAAGGCAAACATTTTATCCCTCCCTTCCTATAAAGAGATCGTAATAGTAGTCTTCAAAATATGTCTTGCGTTTTTTAATACGTTTAATGCGATAACCGTGATGTTCCATATAATTTGATATCTCTGTTTCGGTAATTTCTGAGTCTACACAAAGCCGGTATTGCATATCCGATGTCTTAGTAACGGATAGCACGGGAAAGTCCGCTGTTATCAGACCGGGCGCAATTTCATCGGTGGATTCAAATTCATATACCGTATGATAAGGCAGCTTGGCAACCAGATTAGCCGATGTATCTGCTGAATGAATTTTCCCATCTTTTATCACAGCTACTCTGTCACACACACTCTCTATTTCATCCATGAAATGTGTTGTCAATATAATCGTTTTTCCCTCTTCCTTGAGTTGAAGCACTCTGCCCCAGGCGTCCCTTCGTGAAATGGGGTCAAGTCCGGTTGAAAGCTCATCAAAGAACAAAATCTTCGGTTTATGGACAGAAGCAAGGCAAATTAACAGGCGCTGTTTCTGACCTCCGGATAGCTTGGAGAAATAAGTATTTCCCTTGTCTCGCAGCCCCACCTTTTCCAGCTCGTCCCAGACATTTAGCCTCGTTTTAAACAGCCCCGCCTGAAGCGCAACCGCTTCTTTTGTCTTTAGATTCGGAGATATCTCTGCGTGCTGCAACTGAGCGCCCACCAGGCTTACGAATTTAGAGTGATCACGCTTGGCATCCAAACCGAATACATCAATATTGCCGCGTGTAATCTCTCTCATGCCCAGGATACATTCAATGAGTGTGGTTTTCCCCACTCCGTTGGGACCCACAAAGCCAAAAATCTCGCCTTCATCGATGGTCAGATCGATACCTTTGAGTACCTCTTTAGCACCATAATTCTTGTATACTTCGTTGATTGTTATTGCTTGCATCGGGTATCTACCTCCCCTGTGTATATGTGTTCTTTGCAATTTTAGAAAAATGGTAGTGAAGCGAGTTGTATTTGTACTGCAGTCTGTCTGCATCCATTTGCTTAGGTTGAATCACCACGTTGTTGAGAGTATACTTCTCCCAGTTTGTATCAATAATCCTGTCCTGCTGCGAAAGAGACTGATATAGGTCGGTCCCGGGAAATGGTGTCAGGCAGTTTACTACAGGAAAGGTGATATTGTTTCGGGTGACAAATTCATAAATATCGTCAAAAACCTGTTCGTCATCATCATCAAATCCGACAATAAAGGAACCGACAATGCCAATTCCATGGTCGTGGATTATTTGAATCATTTCTCCGTATTTTTCGGTTTTGTTCACGCCGCTTTTTGATATGGATTTAATGTTTTTAGGATTGATACTTTCAAATCCGATAAAAAGCGATGCACAACCGCTTTCTTGCAAAAGCGTCATCAAAGGAGCATTATTTGCGATATTGATACTGGACTGCCCGCCCCAGATACGGTCCATCCCCTTCATTTCTGAAAAAAGAGCTTCTGAAAACTTATGATTTCCGGTAATGTTGTCATCCTGAAACATAATGAGGTCGCTGTTCATGCCTTCGATTTCTTCTAATACACACTCCACCGGACGGATGCGAAAAGGGCCGTCAAACATTTTTTTGACACAGCAAAAGCTGCAATGGTTTGGGCATCCCCTTGTTGCGACCAGTGAATTCAATGTGCCATGGGGGGAATGGTATGCAGGACCATCGATTAAGCTCAAATCCGGTTTTCGCAGCTGGGCTAAATCCATCGTTTCATTAGGACGGTAGACTTTCTGAGGTTTTCCGTTTTTGAAGTCCTCAATAAGCTGCTTCCAGGACAGTTCTCCTTCACCTATCATGACTGTGTTACAGTGGGGCAATGCCTCTTCTACCATAAAGCTCACATGGACACCACCCAACACCACATGGCAGCCCAGCTCTCTGTAAGCATCCGCCAACTGATACATACGCAAAGCATGCATGGTCATCCCCGATATGCCGACAATATCGTTATACTGATATTCCGAAATCAACCCATGGGTTTCATCAACAACATCCACTGAAATATCGTCCGGAATCATTTCCTTTATGTAGAGAAGCCCAAGCATTGGCATGTTCAGCCGATATTTATTGCCGAATCCAAGGTTTTTCTGCAGTGATTCGCTAAGTCCTGTCTGAATGAGAAGTATTTTCATATATATCTCCATTAAAAGAGTAATCTTCTTTTGAAAGCATGGGATTGAAAGAGATCTGCCAGATGGGTAAATGCCTCATGCAATTCTTCTCCTTTTCCCTCACGGGTGCCCTCATCAGATAACCGCGAGCCCAATATTCCATTAAAAATACCTGCTCATCTACAGAAAATCCCTGCAGGATTTTTCCCGTAATCTCGTAGATGCACACAGGCTGTTCGGCATTGGGAGACAGTTCCAATGACAGTTTTGTTGTCAGACAACCACCCTTGCAGATATCTTTGTATGTACAGGTGGCGCATTTCCCTTGGGGAGAAAGTGAGTTTAAAAATATATTCATCTTCCCACGAGTACACTCAATATCGGAATCGAGATTGCCGGTGGAATCACTAAACAGGTTCATTTCAACCGGAATGAATGAACACGCAACCACACGCTCATGACAATCACAAATAATGTGCTGTGAAGAGCCTCCCGCGCATCTTCGGGTAAAGATGGTTGATAAAAGCAGTGAAGCCTTTCTTGGGATTTTTGCGGAACCGAGATATAGAAGATGTCGGTTCTTGACGCATATTTTAGCAATACGTGTCAGCATTTCTATATAGAATTCAGTCTCCATAGCCTGATCACTGGCGCCCCGTACGGCAACCACCGGCGTATAGCGGATGAATGCCCCCCCCGTCGCCCATGCATACTGAGCCAGTGCCACAATCTCCGATACATTCTCTTTAGTTACGGTGCAACCAATGCCATGCATAACACGAGTCTCTTGTAATTGGCTAACAGTGTCCTGTACTGTGCTGAAACTGTCGGTTCCTGTCAACTGTTTGTGCTTTGCTGCGTTCAGCGTATGCATACTTATACGTAACAGGGCATTTGTGCGCGCACAGACAGATAGTATCTGCGGAGTCATGTGCAATCCGTTAGTTGTAACCACAATTCTGAAACCCAATTGTGCGGCGTAAGACAGTAAGTCTGTAAATTGCGGATGTATTGTCGGTTCTCCGCCTGTAAAGGTTACGATTGTATAATTCTTAAGTCGTGCGGTTTTTAAGCATTCCTTTGCTGTTCCTTCTGATATAAAAAAGGCTTGTTCTCCATACTCCCATGCTCCGCAAAATGTACACTTCATATTACATGCGGTGGTCAAGTGCATATCAAAGTTCATATATCTGCCCTCAAGAGTGAATAATAATTTGACTTATGGCAATCATCTATCCCGTTTTTAACACAGAAGGGTAAGTAAGTATACTAAGGTTTGATTAATAGCAGCAAGTTGTGCAAGTACAGTTTACACAGCTAGTAGTGCCGCCGGGAGCAAGCTCAACGAAATTATCGTTAGCGCAGGTAGCGCCAATACGCATTTTATAACTAAGCATCATTTCACCTCCTTCACCACAAAATAGAGATATAGCAGGATAGATGATTGCCATAAGCCCAAGCCTTTGCTAACCGATTGCGCTATTTATTATTTTATGGGAGCTTGTTTAACTCTGATACCAGCATAGCGTAAAATGTTCGTTAAACTTTATTCCAGCAAGAGTGAGGTGTACTAAGAGTTTATGAGTATCCCTTTTAAGCTCGCATTCCCATATCCTTAAGACCGTCGATCCCCTGCTTTCAAATACGGATGTAATCTGCTTATCATGTTGAATATTGCGCGTACACTTCTTATTACAGTATTCCGCGCTCTCCTGAGCATTGTATCTAACCACCTCAGATGCTGTTCGCCTCGGCAAAAATGTTACAACTAAGCTATGCACGATCTTACCTTTATTAAAAATAGTTATATTCAAAGGAAGATCATTTTTAACATTTTCTAATTCTAAAAAGATATTTAGAAAGTTATCTGCTAGGGTAAAACGTTTAGTAACATTTATGGGATATAAATAACCTTTTTCATTTTCTCCAACATCAATACATGTTGAAGCATTAATCACTTTAACACTATTGCTAATTTCATATAATTCATGGGGGGTGGTCGGTTAGCTCCACCTGTAATATAATGCGAAGGAAAACATCTATCACAATGGTGGATTTATAGAATTGGCATTGGTACTAGGACATGACTACCCAAATACCTATCGAGAATTCGTGAAAATGTTTCCTGATGACACAGCGTGTGTGTCCTTTTTAGTAAGATTGCGCTGGCCCGAAGGATTTATCTATCCGGCATGCAAGAAAACCTCAACTCCATGGAACGAAAGTCATGAACGCCTAGCATGTCCAATTTGTCGTCATCAAACGTCTGTGAGCGCAGGAACGATCTTTGATAAAACAAGAACATCACTGACGACTTGGTTTGAGGCCGCTTGGCATGTGACCACCGCAAAGAACGGCATGTCGGCCAAAACGTTAGAGCGTACTATGGGCATCAGGTATAGGGTGGCTTGGACGATGTTGCAGCGTTTTAGGGTGGCGATGGTAAATTCTGAACGTAAACAGCTATCAGGCGACGTAGAGGTAGACGAAACTTTGATCGGCGGAGTCCAACATGGCGGCAAACGTGGACGTGGCACCACTAAAAGTATTGTTGTGATTGCCGTAGAGATCAAGCACCCCAAAGGCTTTGGACGGGTGCGGATGCGTTATATTCCAGATGCATCTGGTGACAGTCTTCTGCCGTTCGTATGCGATGTGGTTGCTCCTAGATCAATGGCACATACCGATGGGTGGGGAGGCTATAACAAACTGCCTGAACACGGATACACACGTAAGATAACTGTACTTTCATCTTCCGGTGATCCTGCACATGTCTCTATGCTAGGTGTTCATCGAGTTGCAAGCCTGCTGAAACGATGGATTCTCGGTACTCACCAAGGTTCAGTAGCTCAGGATCATCTACAATCCTATCTTGAGGAGTTTGCGTTCCGATTCAACCGGCGCAATTCTCGAAGCCGTGGTCTTGTATTCCAAAGGCTTCTTGAACAGGCAGTTGTTACTAAACCGATTACTGAGAACGATGTAACCTTTGGCTACGATTGGGGTTATTATTGAATGTATAATTAGGTGGAGCTAACCGACCACCCCCCCTATAATTCATTAAGATTATTCTGAATCATATTGGATTTATTCAGTAGAATACTTAAGCTATCATTGTTTGAAATCTCTGAAAAAATATTCATCAATATTAATTATGCCATCTTCACAATATATATCAATAAATTTTTCACTATTACGGCTTGTTTCTTCCACAATAATCTCAGGTGGCATAACCTCCCATATATCGCTGGCTCGTAGCCTAAATTCCTTCGTCCTGCCTATCTATGAGGTGGATGTCAGCTTAGCTCCTTTACTGGGTCGTCAATGCGCCCTCCTAGAATAAATTCCTGCTGACTATCGGCTCTCTTTTTCAAAGTTCAATCTTCAATGTCTCGAAAACTGCTTTTATCTTCAACACCTGTCTTATGCTCTACCTTCCTACCCATAGTCCGTCTGGCGGAGACGCAATTACGCTCCCGATGGTTGGTAAAAGCTGCAACAGGCTGTTAAGACCAAACCTACCTGATAACTCTCATTAAAACATCTTTTCTATTTCAATCATCAACCCAAAGGGTTGACTTTCTATCATCTTTTAATATTTGAAGCAGGCAAAAAACTTTTTAAGTGCGGTTTACAATGAGTGGGTCCCGTATGATAGCCTATTGGCTGGCCAGCCATCTATGCCCCCTTAGCCCTTCTTCCTGCGCATACTTCGGGGGTATGGAGGGATGGTCCGCTGGCAGGATCTCATATGGGAGAGACTGGATTCTTGAAAAGTTTTTTGCTTCCTTTTTTTACCCGTCAACCGCTTTATTTCATCCTCCCTGACACTTTCCCTCCAGGGAAAGTTTCCTTTTCCCAAATATGAATGCCTCTATCTCAGACTGCCACTGGTTCCGGGTTCCTATGAATATCACACATCATCTTTACAGGGTCATATTTTACATTCTCTGTAATCATTTTGTATAACTTAATATACCATTTTCAGGGGGGGTGTCAATCCCATCTATGGAAATATTTGTAGACATTGTTCGACAAAATATGCGATTATCTGGTAATGGTACTCCACCAGATGAGTCACAACCTCAGTATCAGTATCCGAAACAAATTCATAGCCTTTGGCTATAAGAAAATCCTTCAATTTAATATAATTCTCTATGATTCCGTTATGCACGGGTCTTTGACAGTTGAATAAAGAAAAAATCCCTGAAAGCCTTGATTCAGGCTTATTTTTAGCTCACAAATGTTATGAGAAAATTTACCGTTTTTATTGATTTGTCAATGCTCCAATGATATCATGGCTTACAGGGAATTATATGTATTTCATCCACAGGTTTTACACATACCTTTTCCCGAAGTCTGAAATTATGAACCAACTTATTCATCAATTCAAGCTTTACTTTGATATGCATTTAGG
>CAYGHY010000060.1:0-15446 GCA_964349435.1 uncultured Oscillospiraceae bacterium | reverse complement strand
GCGGTATTGCTTGCTGTAATGGCGGTATTGCTTGTTGTAATGGCGGTATTGCTTGTTATAATGGCGGTATTGGTAGGAAACCTGATATTCGGGAGGCAGGAGCGATAATACTCACTGCGATATCCTGAGCCTGTTCTTGACCGCCGATTTTAGCTTTCTCAATACGATAACAGCGCTTTCAGAATCTGCATCCTTATAGTTCCGCAGAACAAAGACCAGAACTAGAAATCTTAAAGTACCCGAGACCGCAAACAAAAGATGATAGCTGTTTAATGACTGGCCCAGCAGGAAAGGGATTTGGATATCGGAGATAAATGCCTTGCAGAGCTGAAGGAACGCACCTCCGCATAAAAAAGCCAAGGCAGTACCTATTACATTGACAAGCAGAGTATAAACCGCTATGTAAATAGACCTGTTTTTTTCTGGCGAAAGCCAGATTGACTGGTTCATCGCTGTCAGCTCAAAGCCCGGCCAAAATACTCCGCCCACAAGATTCAGCACGAGTATAAGCCAGACATTTCCGGGTGTTATAAAAAACCATACGAAAGGGAAAAGGAAAATTATGGAGCAGCATATGGCCATTACAGGCTTGCTTCCGTATTTATCGGCAAGTTTGCCCCAAATCCGTATGGATATGATGGTGGTAAAACTGGAAGTCACCTGTGTAAAGGTAATCATAATAAAAAAGGAGAGATGAAGCTCCTCCAGCATATATCTGTTGAAAAAAGGCCCTGCAAAGTTGACGCTGAAATACCAGAGCGACACGAAAATCATATACTTTACATAATTCTTATCCTTAAAGGGTTTTACAATCAGCTTATGAAAGGGTATCCTTATCTTAGGCAGCTCCATTTGGGGTTCCTTTATCCAGAAGAACAAGAATATGTCGGCCGCTCCAAAAATGGCTGCTGCCGTGAAAACAGCGGCATATCCAGGAAAACCCGGGACCATATCGAGGAATTTGCCTGTGACAAGCGCCGCAATCAAGCCAGTAATGGTATAGATCATGGCTCTCTTCCCGAAAAATCTTCCTTTGATTTCGGCTGGAACCAGTGAGCCCATCCATGAATTGAAAGCTATTGCGATAATAGAGTTGGCCGCAGAGGAAATACCTATGAGGATGGTCACGAGCCATATTCTTAAAGAATTATGCTCGTTGCCGATAAACAGGGGAATTAAAGCGAGGGGAATCCACAAAGGCCGGTGTATGAAACCCGCAATCATAAATAAGGATCTTCTTCTGCCGGTGGTTTCTATGTAATATGAGGCAAATACCTGAATCATTGCACCTATTACCGGCATAGCCATAATAATGGAATATACTAAGTCGCTGGTACCCAGTGCAGTAGTCAAGCCTGTAAGTGCAGGGCCGCCCGTGATGGTAAAAAATGGCAGACCCAAGGCAGCGGCGATGGTTACTAGGCTGAGGCTGGTTTTCAGTTCTTTTCCGGTGATGCGGTTTTTATTGTTCACAGAGACCCCCATAAACAGATTAATACTATACGATTATACTATATCTAGATTACAAATCAAATTTTTCAATTGTTGTTAAAAACAATATTGACAATATAAATTGTTTATATTAATATTATGATGTAGTGGTACGGACCACATTACCATAGCACAAAAAACAACTGGGCTGGAGGTTTATCTAAATGAAATTTGTAAACAAGGACAGCAGGATTCCAGTATATGTCCAGTTGATGAATATTATTATTGAGCAGATTGAAAGCGGAGCGCTGGCGGAAAACGATAAAATACCTGCGGAAAGAGAACTCTGCGGCAAATACATGATAAGCAGGACGACGGTAAGACAAGCTATTCAAGAACTGGAAAAGGAAAGATATATTTACATCCAGCGCGGGAAAGGGACTTTTGTCTCACCCAAACAGGTTAAACAGGAGCTGTTCGGTTTTTACAGTTTCACAGAGGAAATGAGGAAACTGGGTAAGGTGCCGTCTACAAAAGTACTTTCATTTGAAGTGATGCAATGTGGTGAGAAAACAGCGCAAAAGATGGACAAGAATGCTGAGGACAAGATTTACAGGTTCTCAAGATTAAGATTTGCAGACGGTGAACCTATGATGATAGTCACAAGCTGCGTTCCATATGAAAGGTTTCCGGATCTGAACAGGGAGGAGCTTGAAAAAGGATCGCTTTATGATATTTTTACGAACAAATATAATGTGGCCTTTACAAAAGCAAAAGAAACGCTGCAATCAGTAGCTGCCAGGAAGGAAGAAGCAGAAATGCTCAAATCAAAGACAGGCTTCCCGAGTATGTTGATTGAACGTACGACCTTTGCGAAGGATGAAATTATTGAGTATGCTGTAGGTGTGGCAAGAGGTGATAGATTCAAGTATGACATAGTACTCAACAAATAAGTTTTATAGGCATAGGAGTTTAAAAATCCCATGAAACTTCTTTTTAAACAGAAAGTGGAGCAAAATTTTTTAAAATAAGTGGTAGAGATGTCCCTATGTAGCAACGTAGACCTCACTAAAGTCTGATGATTGACCGCAGGAAGATATGGAATAATAAAAAATGAGTAAAGGGGATAAAAGCATGCTGTACAAGGAGTATTTAAAGAAGATACATTCTATTTTGGAAAAAGTGGAAGAAACTCAGGGCGAAAGCATAGAAACTGCTGCCGGCATGATTGCCAATTCGATAAAAAAAGGCGGAATTCTGCATGTGTTCGGCTGCGGGCATTCCCAAATGTATGCGATGGAAGTGTTTTACAGAGCGGGCGGGCTTGTGCCTGTCAATGCCATACTGACACCTATGCTTTCTTTGGAACCGAAAGCTCCTCTTAGTACCCAGGGTGAGAGAATGGAAGGCCTGGCTAAGACAATCCTTGATAATGAGGTAGTCGGTGAAAATGATGTAATTTTCATTGCTTCAACTTCCGCAAGAAATTCAGTACCTGTAGAAATGGCGATAGAAGCAAGGAAAAAGGGAATGAAAGTAATTATTTTGATTTCGCGTGAATTTGCGGACAGTGTGACATCCCGACATAAAACAGGGAAGAAGGCTCATGATTTTGCAGATGTGATTTTGGACAATTGTGGTGTCTCAGGTGACGGTATTATGGAAATCAAGGGCGTGGAAGCAAAATTCGGTCCTACATCGTCGGTCATAGGTTTTGCAATTCTACAGGCAGTCATAGTCCAGGCAGTAGAAAACCTTGCTGTAGAGAACATGGAAGTACCCATATGGGTAAGCGCCAATTTGGATAAGGGAGATAACACAAACAAAAAATATATTGAACAATACAAAGGCAGGATAAGCTGTCTTTGAGCAGAGCAGTATAGATTGTTGAGAGGAGTAAGATATGGGGGAACCTCTATTGATAGGGATCGACCTGGGAACGACGGCATGCAAAGCGGCAGTATTCTCAAAGGATGGCAGTATATTGGCATTGTCCTATAGAGAATATCCTCTCATAAGAGTCTCTGTCAGAAAAATTGAGCAAAATGCGGAAGAATGGTGGGTATTGGTAAAAGATGCGATTAAAGAGTGCACAAATATGCTATCCTATGAAAACAGGATGTGTATTAAAGCGCTTAGTATTTCAGCTCAAGGAATATCTTTTGTTCCGATAGATGCAGAAGGCCGTCCAACTGCAAACGCAATCTCATGGCTTGATTCCAGAGCCGAGGAAGAAGCTTTGGAATTGGTGAACACCTTCGGTAAGGACGAAATTTATTGGAAAACAGGTATTCAGGCTAATCCTGTGTACATACTGCCTAAAATTATCTGGCTGAAAAAAAACAGGCCTGATATTTATAAAAAGACTCACAGATTTTGTACAAGTCTGGATTTTCTTATGTCAAGGCTCACCGGCAAGTTTGTGACCGATCATTCGATGGCCGGAGGTTCTCTGATGCACGATGTCCGGAAATTGGAATGGTCGCCGGAATTGCTAAAAACCGCAGATATAGATAAAGAACAACTTCCTGAACTTGATTGGGCAGGAAGTGTTGTAGGACCTGTTTTAAAGGAACTTGTACATGAACTGGGTATTCCGGAAGACACACTTATAGTTCTGGGAGGACATGACCAGGAGTGTGCCGGAATAGGTGCGGGCTTGCAGCCTGGAGTAATGACGATCTCATTCGGTACAGCATCAATTTTGCTTGCATGCACTGAGAAAGTGCTGTTTGATAAATATATGCGCGTTCCATGCATCCCTTCGATCGAGAAGAACAAATGGGTAATGGAAGCGGTTGTTTCTGTAGGAGGCGCCGGTCAGAAGTGGATTCGGGACTTTATGAACGGGTTTGCTGAGCATTTGTTTACAGGCGATAAGCAGATTCCGGAAATAGATTATGATAAAGTGGTCAGTATTGCCCAAAAGACAGAAATAGGTGCATCCGGCTTATTCTTTTACCCGCATATGACAGGGGCAACGTCTCCTTACTGGATACCGTCCGCCACAGGTGTATTTCATGGCATATCCTTATCTACATCCATGGCGCATATGGTTAGAGCCGTAATGGAAGGGTGGATATTCCAGATAAAAACAAACTTTAATGTATTGAAGGAATTTACTTATGAACCTGAAAAAGTCATTTTGTTTGGGGGTGGTGCAAAAGACCCGTTTATCCGGCAGTTGACCGCAGATGTTTTAAATAAACCGGTACTTGTGACGGAAACAACGGAAACTGCCCTTTTGGGGGCCTCTATACTGGCCGGTGTCGGATGCGGAATTTATAAAGATATACCCTCTGCTCAAAGTGAAGTGATAAGACTAAAAGAGTGTATATGTCCGATTGAAGAAAACGTGCAAAAAGCGTCTGATATTTATAGAAAGTACTTAAATATAGAAGAGATTGTTCTGGCTACAGCCATACCTAAGAAGTACGGATAAAACACAAGAATACCGCAAGCTGTGTAGTCCTGTGCTTATTAAAACAAAAATAGATAAGTTGTAGAAAAGGTCTAGTACAAGGAGCAAAATAATTTTTCTGCAACAGGTACTTAAAGGTAATACAAGTGAAGAAACTTATGACTCCAGCGCTTTCTTCATTGTATATAGGAGGAATATTATATGAATTCTAGAGAAAGGTTTAATGCCATAATGAAATTTGAACCGTGTGACCGTAGTCTGGACTGGGAAAACGGGATATGGCTTACAACGGTTGATGAATGGTACAGGCAGGGGCTTCCCAAACAGGAAGGGGAGCCGGATTCTATAAATGTAACCGGAAAAATTTACTTTTCTATTCTCGATAGCTTTTTGAATATGGATGAACCATCACAGGCGATTCCTGTAAATATGTTTCCGGTTCCGGAATTTCCATATGAAATTTTTGAAGAAAATGATAAATATATTGTTGCGCAAAATGAATGGGGCATTAAAATGAAAGTTGCGAAAAACGGTGATACTATGCCGCAATTTCTGGAGCGCCCTGTAAAAAACAAAATTGATTTTGAGAAGCTGAAGGAACGCTTCAAACCCTATCTCGAAAAAAGATACCCGGAAAATTGGAACGAGAGGCTTCTTGAGTATAAAAACAGGACTTACCCGCTTTCGGCCAGCGATTTTCCCTTCGGAATTTTCGGTTTTGCCCGGGAATTGCTCGGGGCAGAGGGGTTATTCTACGCATTCCATGACGAGCCTGAACTTGTCAAGGATATAATGAATTTTACTGTCGATTATCTGATAAGTATCTGGGAGAAAGGCTTAGTTGAAGCAAAACCGGACTTCTTCAGGATATGGGAGGATATGGCGTATAAATGCGGTCCGCTGATTTCACCGCAGTTATTCAGGGAGTTCATGCTTGAGCCGTACAAAAAGCTGACCGGTTTTATAAAGGACTGCGGCTGCAATAATATTTTGGTTGATTGTGATGGTTATTGCATGGAACTTATACCTTTATTCATTGAAGGCGGCGTTACGGGTATGTACCCGTTTGAATGCATGTCGGGCATGGATGTGGTGGAAGTCCGCAAATGCTTCCCGAGGCTTCAGATGCTGGGTGGCATCAACAAAAGAGCGCTTGCTGCGGGGAAAAAAGAAATAGATATCGAATTGGAGTACAAAATCGATTCCATTATTTCGTTCGGCGGGTATATACCACATGCCGATCACTTCGTTCCACCAGATGTTTCGTGGGAGAATTTCCTTTACTACAGGCTTAAATTAAAGGAGCTTCTATGTAAAAACCCTGTCAGGGGAACTTATTCTGCAGCACTTTGAGGAGCAGGCGATCAGGCGCGGAGGATACAATATGAAATACCTACTAAAAGCTAGGGAAATATATACACCAGAGAAAATTTTAAGCAATACAGGAGTATTGGTTGAAGACGGTTCAATTACAGAAGTCGGCATAAATAGCAAGGCTGAAGTAAAAATGATCAATATTCAGGATTATAAATTGCTTCCTGGACTGATTGATATGCACATCCATGGAGTAGTCGGTTTTGATGTGATGGAGGCTAGTTATCATTCACTGAATGAAATCTCCAAATATCTATCAAGAAATGGTGTAACCTCATTTGTTGCAACAACAGTGACAGCTCGTCTGGAGAGGATTGAAAATGCGGTTAGTAGTGTAGCGGAAGTTATGAGAAAAGGCCTTGACGGCGCAAGGGTACTCGGCTCCTATGTGGAGGGTCCGTATATTGCCAAGGAATATAAAGGAGCGCATCCTGAGGAATGGATACGCGATATTGATCTTGAAGAAATAGGAGGCCTGATACAAAAGTCAAATAATACAATACGGGTCATGACAATAGCTCCGGAAAAGAAAAAATGCTCTGAAGCAATTGAATTTCTGACAGGAAAAGGAGTAAAAGTCTCAATGGGACATACAGGGGCCGCTTATCATAAGGCAATAACAGCGGTCGAATGTGGGGCAAGCATTGCGGTTCATTTGTTTAACGGCATGAGAGGCTTGCATCACAGGGATGCTGGGATGCTGGGAGCTGCTTTGAATGATGACAGGGTCAATGTGGAACTGATTTGTGACGGTGTGCATGTAGATATTCCGGCAATGCAGATTGCAGTAAGATGCAAGAGAATGGAAAACATGCTTCTTATCTCGGATTGTACGATGGCCGGGGGACTTCCGGACGGTGAATACATGCTGGGAGAAATGAAGGTAAATGTAAAGGGTCGAATTGCACGGGTTGCAGACGGATCCCTTGCCGGCAGCACGTTGAGACTAATAGATGCAGTTCGGAACATGGTTGAAAAAGTTGGAGTGCCCTTTGAAGATGCGGTCAAAATGGCGTCGTTAAATCCCGCCAGGACACTGGGCTTGGATAAATCACTGGGAAGTATTGAGCGAGGGAAGAAAGCAGACCTGATTGCTATAGATGACCGTTACAACGTAGTTTTTACAATGATTGGCGGGGAAATAAAATATTGCAATGAGAACATGGGACAATCCGAAAATGTAAAATATCTTTGGGAAAAGTTCAAATGGGGGGGCGAAAATGACAAAACAGAATTTTGAAATAAAGAATGAAAAGATTCGGCAGGCGTTTCTTGAATTGAAGAAGAACTGTCCGGAAAAGCTTAAAAGCCGGTTAAAGCTGTCATGGAGCAACTGGGGGTTTGGAATAGAGCCTCTTGCAGATTCTGCAGCGCGCTTGCAGCAGGCAGGAATAAAATACATTGAACTTCATGGCAATCACTATGGTCAGAATCTGGGGTATAAAGCCGATGAAACAATGAAAGTTCTTAGAGACCATGGGCTCAAGGTAGGGGGAATATGTGGTATGTTTTCATCGGATAATGATCTTTCAAGCAACCGGCCTATCCATAGACAAGCTGCTGTGGATTACATAAAAAGAGAGCTTGAATTTGCGGCACAGGTAGGAGCAGGCTATTTGCTGGTAGTACCGGGCGCAGTCGGAAGGCCGGGAGCGTATGACAGTATTGAATTTGAAAGAAGTGTCGAGACTTTGGGACTGGTAGCCGATCTCTTTTTAAAACATAATGTTAAGGCTGCTATTGAGCCTATCAGGGCTGCAGAAGTCAGCTTCATACATACGATAGCCGATGCAAAAAGATATATAGCGGCAGTTAATCACCCCGGGGTCCAGTACATAAATGGTGATATATACCATATGCAGGTCGGTGAATCCCATATCGGAGAAGCAATCGTTGAAGCGGGAGAAATGCTTGTGAACCTGCATATGGCGGACAGTAACAGGTGCGCTTTGGGAGATGGATCTTTGGATCTGGACATCATCATTATGGCACTATACCTTATAGACTACAACAATGGAGATAAGTTCTTTACTCCTGAACCACTGGGACCCGGAGGAGACCCCTACCCTGCAATGTATGGAAAGCCGGACAGGGACCTTCTTGAAAAGCTTGTAAGGCACACTGCAGAGTACTTCAGAGAAAGAGAAGAAGCACTTTTGGCATAAAATTAACTGCGGTGAAGGTTTCCTCCGGCAAATATATAGGAGAAGTGTTCCAAAGGAGGTAATAAAAAAACCTTTGAAAAACTCGTTAAAGTGGTTGACAATAATAGAGCTGTAATATATAATAAAAATGAGACATGTTATCGGTAACACAGTTGCAAAAAGCTCAGGTATTCCACTTTTTGGGTTTCAAACCGCACGGCATCAGACAGACTGCCATAATTTCCAAGGACATAAATAAGCATTAAACAATAATCTGATATCTATTCGATAAAATGGGAGGGCAATACCAGTGTCAGGAAAAAACAATTGGTATATTGTGGACGGATACAAACCACCAAAGCGTAAGGGGGGAGCCAAGGACTATGAAGGGCATGAGAGTATCATGATCCTAAATTGTAATGATGAGGACGCTCATATAAATATCAACATATACTTTAAAGATAGAGAGCCTGTCTGCGGCATAAAGTACATAGCTCCCGCACGGCGTATCAGCGAATTTAAAAGCGATGACAAAAATGTATTTGGAGAAGTTAAGCTTGCCGAGAGCATACAATACTCTCTGCATATCACAAGTGATATCGGGGTCATCGTTCAATATGGCAGAATGGACATTAATCAATCAAATCTATCATATCTTGCAACGCTGGGGTATTCCGAACATTAGTGCACAAATATTTATTCCTAAGTACTTGAAAAGAGGAATCGTGTTTTTACAAGGATTTGCCAATTATGATACCATATGTTAACGATAACACAAAACAACTAAGGAGACTTGTATTATGCCAAAAATTATGATACCAAAAGAGGATTTTAAACAGAGAATCACTAACATTAGGAAGCTGATGCTCAGAGACAACCTTGATGCCATTTTAGTGTATGGCGATGAATACCGTAAAGAAAACCTTCGTTATGTTTCCAATTACTGGCCTATTTTTGAACGCGGAGCTCTATTAATGAGTCGTGATTGCGATCCTATACTATTGTGTGCGCCTGAAGGGCAAAAGATTGCTGAAGAGATGAGTGTTTGGGAGGACATAAGATTAATTCCTGATTTTCTGTGTGTCACGGTTCCGGATGAAATAGAATATCCCTTGGCTAAATTTACCAACTTCAAAGCACTGGCAAAAGAGATCGGATCAAGAGGTAAACTGGAAAGATTAGGTGTGGTCGGTGAGGACGCCATGTCTGCCAGACTCCTAGATAGTATTAAAGCAGCGTTTGATTGCGAAACAGTTAATTCAAACAACATACTTTTTGAACTGCGCAAGAAAAAGAGTGCCAATGAGATTGCTTGTCTGCGCGAAGCTGCAAGAATAGCGGATGCCGGATACAAAGCACTTATGGAAGCTGATCTGATAGGTAAAACTGAGCTTTTTGCTGCCGGTATTGTTGAAGGGAAGGCCAGAAGCGAAGGAGCAGAGGCGGTTGTTTTTACAGTATTTGGTTCAGGCTGCAGATCAAATACAATAGTCGGACGTCCCACAAACAAAATTATTGAGGATGGCGACATGATAATGTGCGCATCGGCAATTCAGTATGAGGGCTATGTAGCAACTTGTGAACTGCCATTTGCGGTAGGAAATGTAAGCTCTGAAACCAGGCATGTAATCGATGTGCTGATTCGTGCATCTGCCGCAGGCGTACCCCAGTTGAAGCCGGGCAACAAGATGAAAAACATGGTTGGCGCAGTACGGAACTGCTTTAGAGAAGCCGGACTTTCCGAGTATGATGTGTATCCGCCGCTGCATGGCATAGGCTGTGCCGAAGCTGAGAGTCCATATCCCGATGAGAATACTGAGGAAGTATTTGAGGTTGGTATGGCAGTCAACACTGACATAAGCTTGTTTGGGTTACCTGGCGGTTCAAATAGAATTGAAGAGGGTTTTATAATCACCGAGCACGGAGCTGAAACACTCTCGCCTTTAGCTCACGAATATTGCATAAACTGGCAAAAAAGTATCAAGAATGTAAGGTAGGTTTATTATGGCGACGATTGGTGATGTAGCACGCCGGGCAGGCTTTTCAAAAATGACAGTTTCGCGTGTTCTTAATAATAAGGGTTATGTGAAAGAAGAGACGCGAAGGAGAATTGCGGATGCAATAGCCGAGTTCAACTATCGTCCTAATATGATAGCCCGGGGGCTGGTGACAGGGCATAGTCACACTGTGGCGCATGTAATGCTGGACATTGATGACATGATTCACGTGGCGGTGAATTCGGGTTTCGAGGAAGCTTGTTACGAACGGGGATACAGTACCATAGTATGCGATGCGAGTAGAAAAAGCCGCGAGGATGACTACATCGATATGATAATTGACAAACAAATTGATGGAGCTATGTTCCATCATCTCGACATTACGGAAGAGCAAGCCGGCAGAATGATAGCGGCAGGAGTGAAGTGTGTTCTAATCGATAACGAGAACGAAATTACAAGCGTAAGCAATATATATACTAACAACTACAGAGGTGGATACATAGCAGCTGAGCATTTGATTGAACGCGGGCACAAAAAACTCGGCTGCATGCATGGCCTGTTGAGCAGACCTGAGGTATTTAACGAACTTACCGAGTACGTTGATACCTTCCAGTTTAATATTTGGAGGCAGCGGACTCAGGGCTTTTGTGACGCAATAAAAGCCCGCGGGTTAGAGGTAAACAAGAAGTACTTTTATCAGGGCGACGGCACAATGAAACATGGTCTGAAATTAGCGAGCGATATAATGAAACAGGTTCTGACTTTGGATGACAGACCAACGGCTATGTATTGTGAAAATGACGTAATGGCAGTGGGTGCAATTAATGCACTTCTTGAGCTAAAGCTGGATGTGCCGGAGACAATGGCGATTATAGGTCATGACGGTATAGAAATAGGGGAAATCTTATATCCGAGGCTCACTACAATAGATCAACCTCGATACCAAATGGGATATCTTGCTGCGGAAACACTCATAGATCTTATTAAAAACAAGAGTGGGGTAACAAATAGAGTACTTGATCCTAAATTGATTGTTCGAGAGACTACATAAAGGTGCAGGGAGGTAACTATGGATACTATTAACACGATTAACGGAGTAATGAAGACCGAAGACCTAGGGATAGTTGCTCCTCACGAACATGTATTTATAGACATATCAAATCAATATCCGGGTAAAAAGAGCTTATATGGGATAGATGGAGACAATGATAAGGTTAACATAAGTAACCTAGGTGCACTGCGCCGCAACTGCTATCTGATTAGAGATAATCTGATTATAGATGATTTATATACAGCTATCAATGAGATGGAGTGCTACAAGCGTGCAGGGGGGAACACATTAGTTGATTTGACACCGGTCGGAATAGGGCGGGATGTAAGGAAGCTTAAGAAAGTTTCGGACGCATCGGGGATAAACATCATTTTAAGCTGCGGATTATACACGCAGGATACGATTCCTGAGCAATATGCAAGAATGAACGCGGAGGAACTGGGTGCGCACTACATTCATGAATTGACAGTAGGAATAGAAGGCACAGACATAAAAGCCGGCGTTATCGGCGAAATAGGCACCAGTGACAAGATTTACCCAATAGAAGAGAAAGCTTTGAGAGCCGCTGCAATAGCCAGCAAACATACGGGTGCACCCATATATGTTCACACCTATCCATGGGGACACGAGGCGGTCAGGATATTGGATATAATTGAGGAATATGGTGTCCCAGCTTCAAACGTCTGCATTTGCCACTTAGATATACAGATAGAATTTGATTATATGAATTCAGTGCTGAAGAGAGGTGCATACTTAGAGTTTGATAACTTTGGCAAGGAGTTTTACATTATAAAGAAGCCCGGCGAATTTGCGGGCGGTGCGTTTGCCTGTGATATTGAGCGTGTCCGCATGATAATGAAATTGGCAGCTGAAGGGTATGAGGATAGGCTGCTGTTAGCCAATGACGTCTGTCTGAAGATTTTGTTGCGCACTTACGGCGGCTGGGGCTACGACCATGTTTTATCGAATATAGTCCCCATGTTGCTAAGTGAAGGAATGGATGAGAGAACCGTAAAAAAAATCACAGAACTAAATCCTAGACGTTTCCTTGCGGGGAAGTAAGACAATTATTATATGACACTTAATATTGGAGCCCAAAAATAATATGGTCAGGAGAGATAAGTGAATATGAAAAGTGAAGTAATGAACAAAAATGTCATATTTCAGAAGTTCAAATTTCAGGAGTTAGGAATATTAGTGGCATTCGCTGTAATATTTATATTGTTTTCTATAGCAAACCCAAGGTTTGCATCCATCACTAATATACTTAACATGGGAAGACAAATGTCGACCATTGGTATTATGGCGATAGGAATGACATTCCTGATAATCAGTGGAAACTTTGATCTATCTATTGGCTCTATGTTTGCATTTGTTTCTACAGTTGTTGCTGTTCTGATGGTAAATGGAGTGAATGTAATCATCGCCCTTATTATGGGGGTTATATTAGGAGGTATGTTAGGGATTGTTAACGGTGTTTTATCTACTTTCTGCGGAATACCTTCTTTTGTTGTAGGATTAGGCATGCTCAATGTTTTAAGGGGAGCACAATTACTAATAACCGGTGCTTATCCCATAGTTGTAGGATGGGGATTGGCTGGGGTAGGAATCAATTTTTTCGCTTTCCTGGGAAAAGGGAAATTGTTAGGTGTAATTCCTATGATGCTTGTGGTGCTATTAATATTATGGGGAATCGGTTATTTTATATTAAATAAAACTGTATTCGGCGTCAGAACTTTTGCAGTTGGAGGTAGTCCGCAAGCTGCTAGGATTGTTGGAATAAATGTAAACTGGATCCGGACACTAAGTTTTATGGTTACAGGAATTCTCGTTGCCATTGCTTCAATGATTCAGCTTTCGTTTATTGGAAGCGTAACAGGGCAGGTGGGGGTAGGCTATGAGCTTGATACCATTGCAGCTGTTATTATCGGAGGGACAAAACTGGACGGCGGGGAAGGAACGCTCATTGGGACATTGATAGGGGCCGCCGTGATGAGTGCCTTAAGAAACGGACTAGTTTTATTGAATGTTTCAGCATTTTGGCAGACGCTGGTTATCGGTGTTGTAATTATAGTAGCCGTAGCAGTTGATAAGTGGTCCAGAAAGGTTGATTAAATTGTAACACCCCAACACAACATTTGGAAGCATTATATGTTTCTTAATGTATATAAACTATTAATTGAAGGAGGAATTTCCATGAAGAAGATCGTTGTTTTAGTTCTTGCACTGGCTATGGTACTCTCAGTTGTTGCCTGCAGACCGGCCAATAAAGAACAGGAGCCGGAAAAACAGACTACGGAGCAACCGGCAGAAAAGACTGCGGAACAGGCACCAGAAAAGACTGCGGAAGTAGCTAAAGAAAAGCTTAATTTTTACCTGTCTTTCCATGATCCCACAACTCCCTGGGGACAGCCTGCAAAGACAGCTACTCAAGATGCGGCAAAAGAATTTGGAGTTAATGTAGAGTTTATTGGTCCTACACCTCCTGATCCGGTAAAGCAATTGGAACAGATAAAAACACTCGTTGAACAAGGTAAAGTTGATGGCTTGGCAGTAGCTCCACTAGATGCTGAGACGTTCAGACCTTATATTGACGAACTGATGGACAAAGGGATTCCAGTAGTAACACTTACTACAGATTCTCCCAAAAGCAAGCGTCTTGCATTTTTCGGACAGGGATTCGAAAGCCTTGAAACTACAGCATATGACCTTTCAAAGAAGACTATTGAGCTGATGAAAGTAAAAAAGGGTAAGGTTGCAATACTCAATTGCCTTCCCGACCTGGAATCACTTATTAAAAGGGAAGACGGAACCAAGAGGGCAATAGCGGAATATCCAGGATTAGAGCTAATAGGAACTTTTGCAGACAAGACCGATTTTGCAAAATCCTATGCTGATGTTGAGGCATTGTTGACAGCTAATCCGGACATTGTTGCATTGTTTGCCGAGGACTCGTTTACTACACCATCGGCAGCCAAAGTGCTTCGCGATATGAAAATTAAGGACAAAGTAGTCTTATCCGGGTATGATATGACGGAGGAAGCGCTGTTACTGGTCAAGGATGGATATTTAGACATTTTAGTAGGGCAAAACCCATATATGCAGGGTTATTATTCGATTAAAGCTCTGTACGAATATAAAACAGCAAATGTTATGCCTACGACTATTGAAGTTGAGGCAGAATATGCGACTCCTGCCAATATTGGTGATTTTCTCAAAGCATACAATGTTAAGTAGAGGGAAGATGGCATAATTAGTTAATAAAAGGTTGACCACCATGTACAGTGTCTTCAACGGACATGTACATGGTGGGAACTTAAATTTATTGAGCGGAGTAAATGTATGAATAATATTAACATTCTTGAATGTAAAAATATAACAAAAGTGTATTCAGGGACGAAGGCACTTGACGATGTCGGATTAGAGATAAAAAAAGGAAACATACATGCACTCGTGGGAGAAAATGGAGCTGGAAAAAGCACGCTGTCTAATATAATATCTGGTCTGCAAAGGCAAACGTCCGGTGAGTTGTATATAGAAGGAAAATATGTAGATATAAAGAGTACTGCACAAGCCAGAAGTTTAGGTATAACGATCATGACGCAAGAATTGGACTACTGCCCTAATTTGACCGTTGCCGGGAATGTTTTTTTAGGTCAGGAAAGAAAGAAGAAAGCGGTTTTAGATTGGGACTATATGAATAGTGAAACCCAGAAAGTTTTGGATAGATTAGGGGTAGATTTCAAACCTACGGATAAGGCAGAGTACTTATCTATTAGTCAAAAACAGCAAATGCAGCTAGCCAGAATTTTATTCAGCAAAGCGAAACTAATTTTAATGGATGAACCAACTTCATCACTAAATGGTCATGAGGTAGACATCTTGTTCAAAATACTCAAATCGTTAAAATCAGAAGACTTAAGTATAATATATATATCCCACCATATGGAAGAAATATTTAGGATAGCCGACATGGTTACCGTTTTGAGAGATGGCAAGTTAATTGACACCAAAGCAATATCTAATAC
>CAYGHY010000059.1:0-15522 GCA_964349435.1 uncultured Oscillospiraceae bacterium | reverse complement strand
ACTGATAAACAAAATCTAAGCGAAAATGTGGTTCCTGATTCGGTCAAGTCGGGTAATGGGATCACCGGCTGGTTCAAAGGACAGCAAAGAAGGGAGCTTTTTGAGCGTATTGAGATAAAGAAAGCAGAACTGAATCGACTTGAAGAAGAACGGTTCAGCTAAATACTCGAAATTGTTAAAGGATTGGGGGGAACTGATCAAAAAAAACCTATCTTACCTTGATGTGCAGCTTCCTCACTAAGATTGATTCCTTCATCGGTCAGATATTGTTCAACATCATCTATAATAATCATATTATCGTCTCTGGTGTCCTCTGTTCTGAGATTCTGGTTCATGATAACCTGATCCAGAATATTCCTGATGGTACGAGCATTGGC
The DNA here is from genome assembly GCA_964349435.1 of uncultured Oscillospiraceae bacterium. GTDB lineage: Bacteria > Bacillota > Clostridia > Acetivibrionales > DTU013 > CAYGHY01. The sequence continues at coordinate 15,145 of CAYGHY010000059.1, read as the reverse complement.
AAAGTTCGCTCTTTGCCTGAAATAATCTGTGACATCAAGAATACGTTCAAGTGCGTTCTTCTCGATCTCATATTTCTTCTTATTCAGAAACGAGACAGTTATTTCCCCGAGTTCCCCGCGTGAAAAGTCCGGAAAATCAAGCGTGAACTGAATACGGGATTCCAGCCCAGGGTTAGAACTTAGCATTGTCTTTATCTCATTCTGATACCCTGCCAATATAACGCAGAATTGTCCTCTGCGGTCTTCCATTTCTTTCAGAAGCACCTCGACGGCTTCTGCGCCGTACCCGGTTGAACTACTGTTTGACGATGTCGTGCTTATCAGTCCATAAGCCTCGTCAATGAACAGGACTCCACCAATTGCATCTTGAATTTTCGCCTTTGTCTTTGGCGCTGTTTCGCCGACATACTTACCGACCAGGCCGTGCGAATCTGTTTCAACCAGCTTTGCTTCGGGAAGAACTCTTGCATCATAGAGAATGCGTGACAGTATTCTTGCTACTTCCGTCTTGCCGGTACCAGGATTACCATAGAAGCACATATGCATACTGAAGTTTGCGTCGTTCATGTTTCGCTTTGCATATGCCTTTATCTTTTTGATCATCCGTTTGACTGAAGCAAGACCAATCAACTGTTCCAGTTCTTCATCACCGGTCAGAATTCTCCTCTCCTGACCGTCTTCGCTTGTCGGAAGGTTGACTTTGGCGTCGTGAATATAGCGATTCACATCGACAATACCGAGTTCCTTGTCGTTGCTTCCAATGCTGCGAAGATTCTGACACATAATTACCTGGTCCAAGATATTGCGGATTTCCCTGGCGTTAGCAAAGTTCGGTTCCTTGCGCTTCACATCAGTAATATCGAGCAATTTCGCCATAGCGGTATGGCTGATTGTATACTTGCGATTCCGTAACATGAGTTCAGTTATTCGCGTGAGTTCATCTCTGGAGTAATTTGGGAAATCAAGTTCAAATTGTATCCTTGACTTGAAGCCGGGGTTTGAAGATATCATCTCTATCATCTGATTTTTGTACCCAGCAAGGATGACACAGAACTTACCACGGTAATCTTCCATTGCCTTTACCAGAGTCGCCACAGCCTCCTGACCATAATCCCAGCCCCCGCCGTCCTTGGGAATAAGGGCATAAGCTTCATCTATGAACAAAACTCCGCCCATAGCTTCTTCAATCTTCTCCATGGTTTTCTGCGGCGTTTCGCCGACATACTGTCCAATTAGGCCGCTGCGGTCAACCTCGACAACCTTCTTTGAAGGCAGAATCTTATTCTCATAAAGAATACCAGCAATGATTCTGGCAACTTCGGTTTTGCCGGTGCCAGGATTGCCATAAAAACACATATGGATATTCAGGTCATCACTGTCTTTATTGGATAGTGCATATGCCTTGATCTTTTTGATGCTTTCTTTGATTGAGGACAGACCGATCAGAGCATTCAGTTTGTTTTCGCTTTCACCGATCTTCAAGAGCCCTTCCTTACTGATACCCATAAAGCCAAAGGAGTCTCTTTCAATCATTTTGTTATAGAGTTCAAAGAGCTGGTCCTCACTCCGATCGAGTAGAAACACATCCGCAAGAACGATATCGTTCAAGGCAGCATAGCGCTTTTTGCTAATCCCGATTATTCTACCAAACACATCATCGCCAATAGCATTATCGCTGTTTTCAAATTGATATCGATAGCTTATTGTAAGAATCGGGATTGTCATAATGGCGGCAATGGCATTCCACAATGCTGTGAGCATTTCGCTCAGTTCATCAGTGCCATCAGAGAAGATATCTACTGTATGTTTTTTATTCAAGACCATTGTGGTCATTCCTGCGCACTCATCTAAATTAGCAATATAGTTCCCTTCATTATTGATAACAAAAGTGTTCTTGGGCTTCTTTTTATATGCTGTACCATATATGTTGTTTTGTTTTATAAATCTCAGGATTTTGACTGACAGCTTGTCCAGAGAATCAAGGAGGTCGTCGGCGGAGATAAGCAGGCTTTCGTCTGGTGTTTCACTGTAAAGCAGCTTAACCTCCGGCATAACAGCTTGTTCAATCTTGAGCTGAACGCTCAAATCTGAAAGCGCTTCGATCAAGACCGCATCCAAACTGTCCGCTCTGGTTTTTAGGGTGTCAAGGCTTGTCTTGTATTCCTGATGAAAGGCAGTATGGGTGTATTTTCGTATTTGAGACAAGGAAGTATTCAGGCGCTCAAAAAACTCTTCTGTCTTGTTCGATGAACACACATAGTTCTGGATTTTTAAAAAGTTAGGGAAGCGCTGATCATCTTTTGCCTTCGGAACAATATCAAACTTCTCTTCTTCGCCTACAATGGCAGGCACTTGGGTCTTTGGAACCAGCCGGTAGAAACTCATGTCTCTGGTATTGACTGTACTGATTTGTAAATGGTTTAGAAAGGTTCTTATCTCGTTAATCAGGACTGTCTTGCGATCATACGGAGCAGCAAACATCTTGTATCCGCAATTGTGGCAACTGCAGCTTTGATCGCTGTCTTTGATTTCGCCGCAACTGATGCATTTATACTCAGCCACTTTATTCAACTCCCAAAGCTTTCTTTGCTGCCTCCAGCGGCGTGGAGTAAAACATTACTGCTGTTTCATTTTTCAGGTCCTGCTTGAGGGCATCAAATTTTTCTTTGCTTTCTGCGGGCAGCATTATCCTTTTAGCGCCCGCATTTGCTGCAGCAACAAAGATCTCATCAAGTTCTGTTGTGACAGGCATCATGCTGCCAGACATAACGACACGCCCGCAAATGACAAGCGATGGTAGAACGGCGCGATTCGCCAAACCGGAGAACAGACCAACAACCTCGGCCACAGAGACTTCGGCGCTGACGCCACGGTTCTGAAGGTCATTGAAATATAGACTATAGTCGAAATCTCCAAAGTTGCTAGACACGATTCTCCGCGAATTTTCGCAGAAGTAGTTGAATGCAGCTTTAATGCTATCTCTGACATCTTTTGAGGATCTGGCCAGGCCTTCGACGTTCCTGAAGCTGAATACGCCAGTTCCTGAAATCAGCTTATTCTCAAGCCTGTAAATGCCGATCTTATTATCAATAGATTTTCCTACTGCATACACATAGCCAGGCTGTTCAAGTCCCTCAGAAATAAGCGTACCGTTGGCGACTTCAGGCAGGTCAACAATGGTTTCTTCGTTGGTGTCCAAATCGATATAGCCTAAACCAACGTCACTGAACTCAGCCGGGTTCATCTTTCTGAGCTGTTCCTTGACTCTTCTTCTACATTCGATAGCATACTCAAGAAGCTCCCCGGCCTCTTCCTTGGTCATCTTTTCATTTGGGTAGATCAATTTGGCCAGGCCAGAGAAGGTTCTTCTTACTGCCGTATCATCACGGGTGTTATAGTTGTCATTCAATGCAAAATACTCTCCGAAGGAGTTTGTGAAGTCAAATTTTCGCATGACATGACAGAACTCAGAGAAACAATCCGAAATCAGGCCGTAACCGATGGTGAACAGGTTGGCTCTGAGTTTTGGCGTTTCCCAGCCGGGCAGATAAGCATGTATTCTGTCAAAAAAAGCAGAATCGCTGTTGAAAGCATCCGGGAATGGCTCAAAAAGGTTTGTGGTGCGTATCATATCCGCAACACTTCTGGAGGTGTTGCCTTCGAAAGCAATGGAGGCATCGGAATTGATGGACTCAGCGCCTCTGGCAAACGAGCCGTTCGCCATGTAGTTCTTCATGATTTGAATCATGTCGGCGGAAGCTTGAGTGATTCCGGCAACTTCATCAAACGCGACACAATCCCAATTTCCAACTAGTCCTATCTTTCGAGATCCCATGTTATAGAACATATTTGAAACGGTGGTATGTCCACTGCTCATCAATATCGAGTATGGCGATAGTTCGCTATATACATGTGATTTGCCGGTGCCTCTTGGTCCAAGCTCAACCAGGTTGTAGTTTTTCTGGATAAACGGCACAAAGCGAAGCAGATAGTGCAGCTTCTGCTTCTGGCTCAGTTTTGACGGCTCATAGCCGGCAGATCTCAGAAGCAGTGAAATCCATTCCTCTTTGCTGAAGTTACCCCGGGCGTTTTTGATTTCATCAAGGTCAAGATTCGGCATCTGGATGGGTTTTAAAGACGAAATTTCAAACGGGGAATCATAGCGGGATCTTTTCTTTTTGATTTTCTTTCGCCTCTTCTGATTGCCATAAATGTCCTCCTCATAGGTTTCCTGGTCGTCATCTTCACTATTCAGACCGGTGTACTCGATCTTGATGATGCACCAGATACCCCCTACCAGGAGTTTCTCATTATGGACCACCAGGTCAGAGCTAACCTCAAACGGGTCCAGATCGAGGTTCATAAATCTGGCAATGTACTTATCTTCGTGCTCGTCAAGTTCCACAGTGATCTTATCTATAATCGTGTACTGGCCATTCTCCTTGATTTTTGACTTGACATATTCGCTCAGGTCGGGTCTAACATAGTTCTCGCTGAGAATCCTCTTGATTTTCGTAACGCCAACTTGTATGGCTTCCTCGTCATCCGTAGCGCAATACATACCAAGCAAATATTCCAAAACATATGTGGGCACATTGGCGCCTTTTTTCATCAGAGTGGTGATATCTTTCCTGACTACTTTTCCCGGGAAATTCTCCAGTATTTTCGCATCCAATTCATTCATATATTGTTCCTTCTAAATCAGAAATCGAAACTGTGTGTACCAGTGAAAGCAAGTTTCGCACGGAATGGTATTCTGTCAAGGATCTCATAATCATCCTGATTGCTTTCACGGATCATTAATTCGTATTGGTCTCCACTATCATCCCGCGTATTCAAGCAGAATTGAATTTTCTCAGAAGATAATTTTCCATTTCTCACTTCTATTAACTGGCGGTCACCCAGCACATGACCGACAGCGTCAATGAAGAATAACTCAAAGGAGGTTTCATTAGGCACATCAGGATTAATCAACTTGAAATACAAGCTGAAGATATTATTCGTGATTATGAAATTGGCATTTTCAGGCTTCAGCGCCACTAGTCCGTTCAGATTGACCACCTTATACATTTCTCTAGGAGGCTTTTTTATTATCTTACTTCGACCAGACATAGAAACCTTTCGGTCTGAAATAGTCTGCCTGGTTGCTTCAGCCAGCTTTATGAACTCTCGTCTGAAGGACGTCTCTGCATCTTTCTCGATTGCTCGAATCGGATGGCATACAAAGTAAATGATTTGCTTATTTGTCGCCATTACATTCAGGAGTTCAAGCGCTTTATCGAGGCGATCCTCGTCCAGATTCACAAAGGGATCATCCAGAATCAAAAATGGCTGTTCGCTTTCAAACAATGTATCAACTAAAGCAAGACGCATACAGAAGTCAATCATGGCGCAGTACCCTGTGCTATAACCCTCTGCAGCGTGCACCTTTTCTTTTTCCTCAATAGTTACATTAAAATCAATGTCCAGGATGCCGCGGACAGCATCGTTATTGAGCCAGATGTGCATGTAATTATTGAACAGCTGCTCTACCTTACCTAAATAGCGGGTGGCGAGATTTTCTTTCGCATTTGTGATGAGTTGGATCGTACGTTTCAGCGTTGCCAGATTGTTCTGAGCCTTCTGCTTTTCATCATAGAGCTGATGAATCTCCTGCACTACATCCGGATACTTTTCAAGAGATTGATCTGCCTGACGAATAAAACTATTCTTCTGAGTGTATTCGACCAAAAGCTTATCACGATTCTCATCCAACACACTTATCTGGCTTCTAAGATCAATTTCATCTTCACCTGCATTTGCTTTCTCGGAAGAATCATTGTCCTGAACAAACGAAGCTTTCTGCTTCTCAAGCTGTTGCCTGGCTGTTTCCAGTTCAACGCAATTGCTGGCTCGTTCAATAATCTCAGACAGCACATTATGTGCATCTGCGGTAAAGTGAGCATGCTGCCTGCAAAACGTATCAATTGCAAGAAGCGCGTCATTTAGCTTATCAGTCAGCTTCTCTTTGCCTGTTATGATTTCTTTGATTTTATCCCTCAGCAAATAAGCTGAATTAACTTCGTCACGAACTAGGGCAAGTCTTTCCGGCATTTCCTGGTCTTCGTAGCGTCCCTGAAGCACCTTGATCCTGGCTACATATTTGTTCTGCAATTGCTCAACCTGCTGCCGTTTCCTTTGCACACGACCAGCTTTGTCTCTCTTCTTCTCTTCATACTGCAGAAATCCGTTCATTATGTTTTCTGCATGTGTCAGAACATCAGTGAAAACTTCGGCTGATATAGAAAGACCAACCAGACCTAATACAGTGTTGACAGATTTGACCAGCTGATCAGTTTGCTGTTGTAACCGTTTCCTGGTTTCGTGCAATTTGGCAGCTTTCGGAGATCCAAGCAGCAAAACCTGATCTTCTGCCACATCAAGCTCTTTTATTAATCTCGCTTTCTTGTTGATTGCAGTTTCTAATTGACCCGACTTAATTGCATAGTCAGTTTCTGCATCGCGAAGGGCCTTGAGAGCCTCGGTAATTGTCAACCCAGCATTTTCAGGATAAGAAGCGTCGATTGATTTGCGTTCAGTTACAATGACCGCAGTCGCTTCCTTTATGAATTTATCTTTATCCGTCAGTTCTCTTTGTTTTTTTAGAACCTGCTGCAGCTTCCTGGCGCGATCAATCACCATGCTGATGCTATTTTCATTTACTTCGTAACAACCAGGAGCCCAGTTCGACATCCAGTCCAGAACAGCAGATTGATTCTCATTAGCACTTGCCTGTAGATCTTCGATCTGTTGCTTGATGGAACTACATGTCGCTTGCGAACTCTCCAATTGAGCTTTGAGATCTATCTTCTTCTTGAAAGCATCCGCATTCTGATGAATTTTCGCAACAGATTCCTCATATGCCTGATTCTTTGCTTTGAAGCCCCACTTATTAGCAATTCCAAGAACAACAAACACAACGCCCACAAGAATCACCACAGCCATAATGGGATTACTGAACATAAGAGTCAGAACGGTACCGGCTACTGCCAGCACAGCCCCGCTGCCCATCATAACAGAGCCCGATGATTTCGTAGGTTTTTTCAACAAAGCCGCTGGCGCGTTCGGAATACTACGCAACTGTTCAATTGACGCTTCTAGACTGGCAGCCCTGCTTGTCTCGCCATCAAGACGGTAAGTCAAGCCGTCTGCCTCCGATTTCAGACGCAATGCATTTCTATGCTTTTCAAGAATTATTCCACCGTCTGCAATATTAGGAGCTCCACCAGAAAACTGTTTAAGCAGACTCTCTTCATCCGCTGTCAGACGATTTTGCGCCAGTTCTCCATTACGGAGTTCAACCAACTGAGTCTTCTTCTGTAAGTCTTCAAGCGTTTCAATAGCCGGTCTTATGGCGGCTTTTTCGTACTTTATCTTCTTCTCTACCTCCGCTTGAAGTTGATCCGCATCCGCTTTCAGAGCTTTATAGCTCGTTTGTTTTTCTTCCCACACCGCTGTCTCGTGGCGGATATCTGCATCCAGCCCGACTATCTGCCCCAAGAGTTTCTGCAGCGTTGCCTCCGATGCCACTACCTGCTTTAGTTTGGTTGGATACTCAGCATCTGACTCTACAGCCGCCTTGATTACCGCATAACATTCCGGCTCAACTGCATTCGAACTTTCTTCTTCACTATCGGTAGACAGAATACCATGCAGCTCACCGTAAATGCTTTGAATTTCATCCATCTGGCTAGCTGTCGGAAGCGTTCCTTTATATTTCTCGATAAGTGCCGCATACTCTGCAGTCAGTTTTGCATTGCTCTTTTCAAGGCTCTCTATTTGTTCCTTAAGATTCACAATCGCTTTTCTTTGTTCTTTTGCCTTGTCAATTTGCGCAGCGGTAGGGATACTGCCGCCTAATTCAATCACTATCGTTTCAATTTTACTTTGTAAGCCTTCAATCTGTAAATTAATATCATCGAGAAGTATTTTTGAAGCTTCTTGCTTTTTTGCTTCCCCGGTAACTTGGTCAAGATGTTTTTTCTTTTCTTCAAGATCTTTGCTTATAGATCTCAATAGAGAATCAATCTGGCGGATACGCTCCCTTGCGGAATCCTGTTGTGAGATGTCAATTTCAAGCTGATCCCTTTGCCGTTCCCTTTCCGCAATTTGACGGGAAATATCGCCAAGTTGTCCTCTGTTACCGGTCTTCTCATATATTTTCATCTGCTGGGACAATTTAGTGATTGATTCATCAAAGACCGCAAGGTCATTTGCCTGACTAACCAGCGCGTTCAGCCTTGTATGGATGCTGCTAGACGCAGAACTGTCTGTAGATATTCCGTTTGGGGAGATGAATACGCTTCTTTGGAACGCACTGGAATCCAGATGGAATATTGATTCACCCAAGGAATCCGGATCAATCTTGGCGGTTGTCTTTTTATCCAGATCAATAACCCGGATTCTGTCCAAACGCGGGACTTCCCCGAAGGTTCTTTGAACGCGAAGCTTTCTTCCATCAACTTCAAAATCAAGGGAGCCACCATATGCGCCTCCCTGCCAAGGAAGATATCTTCGTCGCTCATTTTCAGTGATGTCTTTTGTCCGCTTGGACTCAAAGCCATACAGCATTGCCTTTAAAAAGGCCGCCATTGTTGTCTTGCCCCAACCGTTTTCCTGCAATACAACATTTAGGCTTTCGCTAAATGTAAAATCATAGTCATGTAAACCACCGAAGTTGTCTATGTGGCAGCTTATCAGTTTCATTCTGCGGGCACCTCTTTGCCGTTTAATACATTCCAGCCGCAGCAGATCAACCTATTACGCTCAGATTCACTCACACTATCATCCTGCAGTGCAAGACGAATGAACTCACTGCGAAGAGAAATATCATTATTAAAAGACTCTTCATCGATATCCATGACGGTGCTATCAAACACTTCTACATGAAACAGTCTGTTTTGAAGCTGTGCCTTGATCTCATTTCCATTGATCATCAAACCAAATGCCGAACGTCCCCTCAGGTTGATTCGCAGAAATGTTTCATGCTTGAACTGAGACACGGCAGCCATAATTTTCCTGAGCATTTCTCTCTGGCTGTCCTCGGGCTGGATTTTTATCTCAACAGTTTCATAGACAAATCTACTATGTCCATGCTCCACAAAACTGATAATTTTATCTGCATTCCATTCCAGCACTGAATAGCCATATCTGGAAGTCTGGGCATCGTCATAACCTGTTGGTTCAAATGACAGGATTTCCTTCTCATTCGCGCCCTCAATGCCGTATATGCAATATGCTCCCAATTCATTTTTACCGACTCGAACGGTACTGTAGTCTCCGAACTGTAGCTCGATGACTCCCTTATCAATTCTCGCAGCCACATCCTCATCGAGATACATATCTGAACTCCCTGTGCACATTAAGTGAAGATTCTCCGGGAGGTCATTTCGGTAAGAAACTCGTTCTGATTCTAATTGGTCAACGAAAATCAGAAAATGAATGTGCTTTTCTTCTTTGATTGCATCGAGCAGGCTGTCAATCACAGATTCTGATGTTCTATTCTGTCCAAACAATTGCCCAAAGATTGCAATATAAGTAGCACCTGTTTGGGTTGCGATATCAAACAAGTCGTGAAGCGCTTCGGTTCTATATTTTTGCCACTTGCGTGAAAGCTTAACTTCCAGGTTTTCAGAGCAGAATGATCCGAGCCTAACGTCAGTACAAATAAGTGCTTTCATATGTTTAGTCTCCTGATAAAGCTTATTTTTGTTTTCAGCTATGCCCGTTTATTTAGTAAGACCATCAAGACAACGATAAAACTAAAGATATCGAAACATTATTTTCAAGGGAGATGTCTAAATGACCTAACGAAATAATACCATGAACCCGACTTGATTGCTACTGCAGTTATTTGAACACAAGTCAACATTTCCTTTTTCCTTTTGCATCCCTTGCTTTCACAAACAAATAAATAGTGATAGAATATTAGAAAATGACTGCGGAGGCATATATGTTCGACAATATCGGAAAAAAAATTATGATGTTTGCCAAGGTGACCGCCTTCCTCGGTATCGCTGCGTGCGTCATTGGGGCCATTGTGCTGTGGACGCAGGCTTCGGAACTGTCGTCCTATTCTGAAAGCGGAGCCAAAACTGCCTTAAACACCGCGGGCTGGGGCTTGTTTATCGGCGGCAGCTTCGGCAGTTGGGTCGGGAGCTTTGCTATGTACGCCTTCGGGCAGTTGGTGGACGATACTGCGGATATTAAACGGCACTTGTTTGCCGTTCCTTTGACAGACATGTCAACATCCGGAGCAACAAATGCCAGTGAACCGCGTCCTTTGGACTACAGCGATTTGCCCAAGATATAAGGAAGGAAGCAAGCAATATGTCGGAACGATATCAATCCAAGTATGTGCTGCCAGCATTCCAACATCAAACAGGTTCACCGCTTATACTCCAAGCCGGCAGCATTCTCTTTGATACCCAGACTGGGAAATTGCTCGCGCAGTTAAAACTTCAGAACATTTCGAGAAGAACCATCAAGGCGGCCTTCTTGTCACTGCTCTGCTATGATACCCTTCTCAACCGGGTGGGCGAGCCGCTTAAACAGCAGTATCTGGATCTGTCCGCAGGGCCCGGGCAATCCTTTGGAGACAGGGTGCCGCTATTCCTGCCCGATGCGTCTGTACGCAGCATTGACGTCTCCCTGACCGGTGTGCTGTTCAGTGACGAGTCGGTTTGGAAATCTGCAGATGAGGGAGTATTTGCACCAATTCAACGGGATGAGCGTCAGACATTGTCCGCTTCCCTTATTGCGCAGCTGAACCGTGACGGAGCGGATCAAAAGGCAAGCACCATTAAATATTCGGTCGCTCCACAATGGACAAGCAATCTTTGGCAATGTGCTTGTAGCCAGTGGAATCTGACGGGCAGAGTCTGTGTTCAATGCAATACCTCCTGTGACTGGCTTCGGGGGGCAGCTAAGCCCGAAGGACTTCAGAAGCGTCTGGAAGAACACGAGAGCAGGTTGGCGGAGGAAAGAGCGCAGCAAGAACAAAGAAGGGAACAGGAGCGGTTAGAAAAGGAACAACTAGTGCGCCAAACTGCTGCAAAGCGTAAAAAGACATTGTCCATCGTCATCTCCTTAGTGCTGGTATTTGCTGCAGCAACTTATTACATCACGCAGATGTATATCCCGGGGAAGAACTATGAAAAAGCTACAGACTTGCTGACCAGCAAGCAATACGACCAAGCATCCGAGGCATTCAAAGCGCTAGGCGATTACCTAGACAGCGCGGTAATGGCGCAGCAGTCCGTCTATCAGAAAGGTACCGACTTGTTGTCCAACAAGCAGTACGACCAGGCGGCAGCGGTATTTGAAGCGCTGGGGAGTTATTCAGACAGCGCTTCTATGGTGAAGGAAAGCGTCTACCAAAAAGCGTTATTCCTTCAGGCGCAAAGCCAGCTAGATGAGGCCATCCGGCTGTTTGAAGGCTTAGGCAGCTACAGCAATGCATCCAGTATCGTACGACAAGCGCAGGCGGACAAGCTTTTTGCTGGCGGGGATTATGCCGGGGCTTACCTGATATACAACACTTTGAATGAAACCTACCGCACGCATGATGCCGAGTACGAGGACATGTACCTCACTGCAGGACAAGCGCTTACGCAAGGCAATTATGATGAGGCTGAAAGGGTTTTTGCCAGTCTGGGTGCTTACCGGGATGCCGCTGTGCGGGTAGCGCAGGCGCAGGCGGACAAGCTCTACACGGCAGGCGACTATGTCGGAGCCTATGCTGTATACCGTACGCTGGAATCAGGCTACCAGACCAATGAAGCAGAATACGAAGCGATGTACGCTGCGGCGGAATCAGCGCTGGAAGTGGAGGCCTTCAGCATAGCCATAGAGGGCTATGAAGCGATAACCAATTACCGTGACAGCGCGGACAAGCTGGCGCAGGCTCGTTACCTGTACGCTGCTGCGCTGCTGGACAGCGGGGATGAAGCTGGCGCTGAAGCCATGTACGCGCTTATCCCCGAATACGGCGACGTACCCGGGAGGCTGCACACGCTCCGGCTGAAAATCGCCGACAGTGCCCTGGAGGCAAAGGAGTACGAGCGCGCCTTGGAGCTCTATCTGAAGCTGCCTCAGACCGATGAACTCAAGTCGCGCGAGTATGCCTTGGCCCAAACATGCTATAAAGTGGGCGCGTATGGAGTAGCGACGCAGGCCTACGAAATCCTGGGCCAATATGAACTGAGCCTCAGCCGGCTGCCGGTCGCGCGATACGCGTATGCTTCCCAGCTGTTTGACCAAGGCCAGTTTGTTGCCGCGGCGGAGCAGTTCTCGCTTCTGGGCGAGATGACTGACAGCGCCGTGCGCGCAAAGGAATCCACCTATCAGCACGGTCTGCAGTTGCTGGAGCGGGACGCTTATGATGAAGCCAAGGGGATATTCAGCAGCCTGCGCGGCTATCAGGATGCAGGCACTCAGGCGCAGGAGGCAGAGTATCGTAAGGCGGCAGCAATGAAGGCGGCAGGCGATTTTGTGGGCGCCGGCGAGTTGTTTAAATCGCTTGGCAGCTACAAGGACAGCAGCAACCAAGAACAGGACTGCCGTTATCGGCTGGCTGAGGCGGCACTAGCCGCGGGCGATTACCAAGTGGCGGAAAAGCTTTACTCGGCACTGGGTTCCTACAGCGACAGCGCTGAAAAAACAAAGCTGTGCGTTTACCAACAGGCGGAAATTTTGATGATAGCCGGAAGTTATGCCGCGGCGGAAAAGCTGTACGCGCAGATTTCCGGCTACCAGGACAGCGCGGAGAAGGCAAAAGGCTGCCGCCTGGAGCAGGGCAGAGCGATCTATGCCACTGGGGATTGGCGCGGCGCGCTTCGTTTCCTTGACGACCTGGGATATGGTGACAGCGCTGTGCTGGTAGCGGAGTGCCATGACGCCCTGGGAGAGGCTCTCCTGAAGGCCGGGAGGACTGATGAAGCAGCCGGTGAGTACGCGATGGCGGCTGTCTTGCCCAAGGCGCAGGAGATGCTGTACAGCCTGGGCAAAGACTATGCGGCGGTCAACCAGACCGAAAAGGCTATTCAGGTTCTGTGGGCCGCGGGGGACCACGCAGCATCACAAACCCTTCTGATGGAAATTAGTGGCTTGATAGAGCAGCGCGAAAAGACTGAGTTGGCGCTGATCGCATACTTGTCGGCAAACCAGACAAGTAACACAGGAGAGAATGCTGCAAAACTCATCAATAAAGTCACTCATGAGGGTATGCGTAATGCACTGGCAGGTTTTAACCTGTTGCCGACTGAAACACTTTTTACTGATGAAATCTGGTATCGCTACGCAGGAGTGCTGACAAGCGCTGAGGAAAACACTCGCGCCTACGAAGTGTATTTGAGCCTGCCGAACTACAAGGATACCGCTTCCCTGATTGCTGGGAACGCTGGATTATCCTCTGTTGCTGCTGCTGCCGCTGCTGCTATGTTAGAACGCAAGTGGAGTGTGGGAAACACCGTCACCTACGGCGCCTACGAACAAGACAACAACACGGCCAATGATAAGGAGGCCATCTGGTGGCGGGTGCTGGCGAGGGAGGGGAAGAAGGCGCTGCTGATATCCGTGGACAACCTGGACTGCCAGCCCTACAACAAGTACTACGGCTCGGTAACCTGGGAGGCCTGCACACTGCGAAGCTGGCTTAATGGCGCCTTCCTGAACGACGCGTTTACCCGCGCGCAGCAAGGTGCCCTCCTGACCACGACGGTGAAGAACGAGGATAACCCGAAGTACGGCACCGATGGCGGCCGGAACACGAGCGACAAAGTGTTCCTGCTGAGCATCGCGGAAGCGGAAAAACTGTTCCGAAGCGATGAAGACCGCGAGGCGAAGGACACCGCTTATGCCAAGGCGCAGGGAGCATATTTCGGCGGATTTTGGCTCCGTTCATCCGGTCACGATCAGTACACTGTCGCCATCGTGGAATACGATGGTTCAGTTCACCAGTGGGGTTACTTCGCCGACAAATACTTCGCCGTTCGTCCCGCTTTATGGCTCGATCTGACATCTGACATCGTCACATCTGAGGCACCGTAGGCAGGCCTTCCCGCCCGCAAGCGGGGTACGATATATGAAAAGCCAAGGGCAGTTGAAATGACATGGCCCGACAGAGCGACCTGCCGCTTATCAATAAAGTCAACGAGATGAGCGGCAACAAAACTAGAAATACGCTGTTTGATCTGTATTCTCTTCGTTGTCAAAACCTTGTACTGAACTAAGTACTCCGGGCTGCGGTAAACTGAGTGTCCCTATTTTTGAAAGCGAAACTTTAAATAAAACTACTATCACGTATATGAACTCACGAAGGGTAAGCGTCAGTGCGCCAGTTCGGTGTATGCAATATAGTTCGGTGAAACACCGAACCCGGCAAAGCCTGGCAAGCAGCCGGTACACAGTCTTGGAGCCAAAGCCGTGAGGTGAGGTTTAAGCGTAGACAGTGGAGTGTGAGAGCCGCAACGCGCATGAATGAAGCAATACAGCCTCGTTATACATAAGTGGAAGCCGATGTTTAGTACTGTCAAATTTTGTTAGCACTTTGATTCCGTTATAGGTTGCCTTCAAATAACTCTTAAGAATTTTGTGCTTAACGAGATAGTCACATTTCTACAATCAAGACTCAGATGTTCAAAATATACAAACATAGTGTGCTTGTTTTGAGAATAAAATTGACCTTCATCGCATCAAATCCGGACTATCCATTTTCGTGTTTTCCTTTATTTATCAAGGCTTCCCAGCGTTTTGCACCTTCCTCTCTCAAATAGTTTGACAGTTGGGAGGGGGAATGAACGAAGCAGGCTCAGAGAGTTCGATTACAATTTATCGTTGAAGGTGCTGGACCACATCAAGGTGACCGCTGACGACAAGTTAGCAGTCATTTTTCTATCAGGGGCGAGGGTGATGATATAAAACTGAAAACCACCGAACACATCTTTTGCCACAATGTTCGATTCCTTGCTTGCTTGCTTGCTTGAGACCGTATAAATTGAGGCGGCGTTTGTTATTGTGCCTATAAATAGGGCCTGCTGAAAACCTCGAAATACGTTGAAAAGACTGGATAAATCGCCTGTTTTATGGTATACTGAGCACATCAAAA
>CAYGHY010000058.1:0-15576 GCA_964349435.1 uncultured Oscillospiraceae bacterium | reverse complement strand
CATAGATTGATTTTTAAGAAGTGCTTTCTATTGCGAGCAATAAATGGTAAAATATTGTCGTGGTAATGTTTATTCGGAAAGGACAATTGCACTATGAAAATAATTCACAGGCAGGATAAAAAGGAAGTTTATACGGTTATTAAAAGGTCAAAGAATTGTCATGCGGTTGTTAAAGTATTAAACTTATATCAAACAGAAGATGAAGCTTTACATGCGATGATAGAGCTATTGCAGGGTAACACAACGGAAGATATTCTGCTTCAGGAATATATTAAGCAAGACCGAGGTTAAAGTCATCCGATAAGCTCCTACAAACATAAAACTTATGGGAAAATACTTAAGGGTGTTGGAAGTAACACTGATTGTTTTATACCAAGTGATTGGAGAATACATGTATTGGTATCTCCTGTATCACTATTAAGAGAAGCAATTAAAAGATTATTGATGAGAGGCTAGACTATCAAGATAATAATGGGTTGACCGCGCTGTGTGACAGTTATGTTCTCGAATTTTCTTGAAGCATAGGAACTTATAAATCTCCTAAAAAATACCTATGCCGGGGCTTGATGAGGGGAATCCCCTTCCGGGTTTTAGGAGGGTGCTATGGAAAGGGTGTGTTGTATTTGAGACGGCTTCCTTTCAAGGGAAGGCTTTTGGTTTGCGATATGGATGGTACGTTGCTGGACAGCGGCAGTAAGGTTAGCAGAGAGAACAAGCTGGCACTTGAAAGGTTTGTTGATGGCGGAGGCCTTTTTACAGTAGCAACCGGTAGGATGGAGAAAACTGTTATACAATATTTGTCTGACCTTCCGGTAAATGTGCCGGCGATTGTCTATAACGGTGCGGCAATTTATGATTTCAAGACAGACAAAATGCTCTGGAAAGACAACCTGCCGTGGAGCATTATTGAACCCGCAAAACAGGTAATCAGGCGTTTCCCTGATATAGGAACCGTGGTTTATCGTGAGGGAGAGACTTACTTTGTCAGGCAGAATAATTATACCCATGAGCATATGATAAGGGAGAATTTCAAGCCGATTATTGCAGAATTAGAGGATATACCACAGCCATGGTTTAAAATCATACTGACCTGGGAACCGGCAAAGCTCCCGGAGGTGGAGGAATTTCTGAAGGGTTTTAATGAACCGTTTAGACAAGTATATTCCGAACCACAGTTTCTGGAACTGTTGAATCACAGTGTTTCAAAGGGGAATGCACTAAAAGTGCTGACCAAGATGTTGGGACTGTCAAAGGCCTGTGTGATAGCAATGGGAGACAACCCGAATGATGTGGAACTCATAACGGAGGCTGATATTGGCATTGCAGTGGGAAATGCACATAATATACTGAAGGCAGCTGCCGATATATGCTGCGTAGACAATGACAGGAACGCAGTGTCGGAGGTCATAGAGTTGCTATACAAGTTGCAGAAATGATTTATTTGATAAAACGAGTGAGGTTGTATGGACAGAAAATTAGTTAAATGGATAGCTCTATTAACCGTGCTGATGTTTTTAATCACTTCCTTGGGGTTTTTGATTTTCCCTATTCTTTTTGGGAAATAATAAACTTTGATGAGAAGTGTTGCGGCAGAAAAATTTATTAACTCCTTGAACAAATCTTTTCTGCAACTTATATAACAGGCGGTGATAAGAACCGCAGAAAGGTTGTGGGCCATGGGCTTGATTGAGGCGACTTATATTTTCCCACACCCGCCGGTATTGATACCTGAGGTTGGGAAGGGCGGAGAAAAGGAGGCTGGAGCTACGTTGGCTGCCCTTGGAAAAGCCGTAAAGGGGATAGGCAAACTCAAACCTTCGACGATTATTCTTACAACACCGCACGGACCGGTATTTCAAGATTATATACATATCAACATAAAGCATGATCTCAGCGGTGATTTAAGAAAGTTTGGGGCTCCTCACATAAAGCTGCGGTTTGAAAACAACCTTTATCTGGCAAGCAGCATTATGAGTATCGCCAACGAGGAAGGCATACCATGCGGGGGACTTGACGACTCGCTTACCGCAAAATACAAGATGTCCGAAGAGCTTGATCACGGAGCAATGGTGCCTCTGTTTTTTATTGCAAATGAGTACAAAAACTTTAAGCTTTTGCATATTTCCATAGCCAATCTGCCCTTCAAAGAGCTTTACAGATTTGGAAGCTGTGTAGCCAAGGCTGTGGAACACTCTGGCGAACAAGTTGTTTTCATTGCAAGCGGAGACCTTTCCCACAAACTAACCAGAGATGGACCCTATGGATTTGACAAAAGCGGACCCGAATACGACAGACAATTGCTGGATTGCCTCAAAACCCCAGATCCCGAAGGACTGATGCAATTGGATGAGAACCTTCTGGAAAGTGCAGGGGAATGCGGACTACGCTCCTTCATCATGATGTTTGGAGCCCTTGACGGACGTGAAATCAAATCCCATGTCTATTCATATGAAGGACCTTTTGGCGTAGGCTATACTGTAGCCGAGTTTGTACCGGGTGTGAAAGCAGTGGGCGAGAGCTTGCTGGACAGACTGGACAGGACTGAACATGAAAAACTCGATGAACTGAGAAATTCGGAGGATCCGTATGTAGCTCTTGCAAGAAAGGCATTGGAGATGTACGTGGCTGACGGTACAATCATAGGCTTGCCAGACGTATTGCCTGCAGAAATGTCAAAGAAACGGGCAGGTGTTTTTGTATCAATTAAAAAATCGGGGCAATTAAGAGGCTGCATCGGCACCATCACTCCCACCAGAAGAAACATAGCTGAGGAAATTATACACAACGCTGTCAGTGCGGGTACGCAAGACCCCAGATTCAATGCTGTGGAAGAAGCGGAACTGGATAGCCTGGTGTACTCGGTGGATGTGCTTGGAGAAGCTGAGGCTATCGGTTCAATGGAAAAACTGGATGTTGAAAGATATGGTGTGATCGTTAGGGCGGGCAGGCGCTCCGGCTTGCTGCTGCCTGATCTTGAGGGAGTGGACACGCCTGCGAAACAGGTTTCCATAGCATTGCAGAAGGCAGGTATAAACCCTACTGAGAAGTACATTATGGAACGGTTTGAGGTAATCCGGCACAGGTAGAAGGATAGGTATGTTATGAAACATGCAATGTTCTATGAAAAAATGGATAATGGCAGAGTTAAATGCCGCCTTTGCCATCATAGCTGCAATCTTGCATTGGATGCCACCGGGGTTTGCCGCGCCAGAAAAAATGTAGGCGGCCGGCTTTACTCCCTTAATTATGCCTGCGTTACTTCCATAGCTCTTGATCCTATTGAGAAAAAGCCGCTGTATCATTTTCATCCCGGAAAACTCATACTTTCAGTGGGCACCTTCGGCTGCAATTTTAAATGCGGCTATTGCCAGAATTGGAGCATAGCTCACCGGGATGCAGCTACTACAGAGCTCGAGCCGTCCGTTCTGGCGGATATGGCTTTAGAGTACGTTGGAAAAGGTAATAAAGGTGTCGCTTATACTTATAACGAGCCTTCCATATGGTATGAATATGTTCTGGAAGCGGCGAAACTTGTCAGGGAGCAAGGTCTTGTGAATGTGCTGGTAACAAATGGTTTTATAAGCAGCGAGCCTCTTGACCTGCTGCTTCCTTATGTTGATGCAATGAATATTGATGTAAAAGCTTTTACCGAAGACTTTTATGAAAGGCATTGTAATGGCACTCTTGAGGCGGTCATGAAAACGGTTGAGAGAGCTGCTGAAAGCTGCCATGTTGAGATTACTACCCTAGTGATACCCGGTCTGAACGATTCACCCCACGAAATCGGCAGCCTTGCAAAATGGCTTTCCTCTATTAACCCTGATATTGTACTTCACCTGTCGAGGTTTTTCCCAAATTATCAAATGACCAACATTTCGCCCACTCCTGCCGCAACGCTGGAAACGGTCAGGGAAAGTGCACTGGAACACCTTAATCACGTGTATCTCGGCAACATATAAATGCATTTACAAAATTTGTAACAATTGCACAAAAAATCCTATAATAAATTTTCATTAAAAATTGAAAAACCGCTTACAAATGTATTGAAAAGAAGGTATAATTCTAGTAAGTATTAAACTCTGTTCTCTTACGAGCAAATGCAGTAGCAGGACATGTATGGAGTTTGTGACGAGCAGATCGCTTAAAGTGCAGGGATGTGAGGTTTATTGGATTTTTTCAAAAGTATAAATCTTCGGGACTTATTTGAGAATTTTACCGGTTATATGGGTTTTAACGACCCGTTGAATATTATCAGGACTATTATCGACATAAGCATAGTCACCTGGGTGGTTTACAAGCTTATTATGCTTGTAAAGGAAACTCGGGCCTGGCAGTTGATAAAGGGGTTATTGCTAATACTGGTGGCAACGGAGCTGAGTAAAACTCTGGGGCTCAAGACGATTCATTTCATGTTTCAAAATGTGCTGTCGGTTCTTGCCATCGGCGCTATTGTTTTATTCCAGCCGGAACTCAGAAGAGCGCTGGAGCAAATCGGGAGGAGCAGGTTTAAGGACATTTTCATTTTTGATGAAGAAAACACGCGTATTCAAATAACGTCCATAATAGAGGCAATCGTCAAGGCATGTATGGAGCTTTCGGCAAAGTATACAGGCGCTTTAATTGTTATTGAAAGAGATACAAAGATCGGTGAAATTATTAACACAGGAACTCAGCTTGATTCACATGTTTCAAGTGAGCTGATCTGCAACATTTTTGTTCCGGATACGCCGTTGCATGACGGAGCCATTATTATTCGGGACAACAAGATAAAGGCCGCAGCCTGTTTCCTGCCCCTTACGGATAACCCCAACCTCAGCAAGGAACTGGGCACAAGACACAGAGCGGCGCTGGGCATCACCGAGGTTTCTGATTCCATTGTGATAGTGGTATCGGAGGAGTCCGGTAAAATATCCTTTGCGCTCAACGGAGGCCTCACCAGAAATCTGACTTCGGATACACTCAGGAAAGCGCTCAACAAAAACCTGCTTGACGATGAGTTGAAAAGTAAAAAGCTTGGATTGTGGAGGATAAAAACCAAGTGAGAAACTGGCTAAAAAAAGATTTGAAAATTAAAATAGGGGCTGTTTTGATTGCGATTCTTTTCTGGCTTTATGTCTTTAATGTGTCCAATCCGTTTCAAACTACGACTATTTTAAATGTCCCGTTGAAGATAGAAAACGAGAACTATTTGGAAGAGAATGGTTACACAGTGAAGAACACTTATCGATCCGGCATTGATGTGACAATCAGGGGACGCAAAGAGACCGTTGAAAAAATCAAGCCCGGTGACTTCGAGGCATCATTGGACTTTTCACAGATACAGTCTGTAAGTGATAAAAAGCTGTTGTTACCCGAACCTGTATGTACGCAAAAGGATGTCAGGATTATTTCTTACAGCCCTACTGCCATTGATTTGCAGCTAGCCAGGAACAAAAGCGGTACTTTTGCCGTGGAACTGAAGTCAAGTGTTACCATGAAACCAGGTTATATTCTCCTCAACACGATTGTGTCGCCGGAAACCATGCGTTTTGTTGCCGAGGAATCCATAATTGATAGTGTTGGTTCCATAAAAGCCAATCTGGAGATTAAAGACTTGGACAGAGATATGACTAAACAAGTTCAATACAAGGTCTACAATAAGGAGGGCAAGGAAATAAACAGCCTGAGCAACAGCGAAAAAGTAAGTGTCAAACTCGAGGTGGCAAAGGAGGTTCCGATTTCTCTGGTGACCAGAGGGAGACTTTCCGCCGACCATGTCGAGACACTCAGAGTTATAAATCCTGCAACGGTTTTAATAACAGGGCCTGTCGAAGCGTTGCAAGAAATTTCCAGTATTAAAACGGAACAGATAGACATAGACAAAATAGACGGAAATTTCACATGGTCAGTTCCTCTAGTTGTACCTGAAGGTGTAAAGCTTAACAATACACCGAAGGAAATTGCTGTCAACATAAGTATCGAAAAACTGGTGATTAAGGATTTTGATCTGGTTAAAAATGACATATCCATACTAAATGCTATAAATAACGGTTCATTGCAATACGATATAAAAACAGATAAGCTTTTGCTGCAGTTCAAGGGCAGGCAGGCTGATGTCGACACCGTCAAACTAGAGAACCTGAAGCCTGCAGTGGATGTTGCCGGGCTTCTCGAAGGTACCCACAAGCTGCCGCTGAGCATAAGCATACCTTCGCAGGTTAAACTGATGCAGATGGGAATTGTGGATGTTAAGGTCACAAAAACACAGGAAACGTCGGTAACACAAGGAACAACTAGTCCATAAGGTCATAAACTGAAGACGCAGGTTTCAGCCGATGTTCACGATTATATACAACAATCAGGGTATTTGGTGTAAAATAATATGAATATGATAAACAGGGGGATTAAATAGATGGCAAGACTTTTCGGGACGGACGGTGTAAGAGGCGTTGCAAACTCGGAACTTACAGCAGAGCTGGCGTACAGGCTCGGGCAGGCCGGCGCTTATGTGCTGACGGCAGAGACAAGGCATGCGCCTAAAATACTGGTGGGTATGGATACAAGAATCTCAGGGCACATGCTGGAAGCTGCACTGGTGGCGGGTATATGCTCTGTTGGTGCTGAGGCTGTTTGTCTTGGCGTTATACCTACACCGGCTGTTGCCTACCTTACAAGATATTATAAGGCAGACGCAGGCGTGGTGATTTCGGCCTCTCACAATCCTTTTGAATTCAATGGAATCAAGTTTTTTGATTCAAAGGGTTACAAGCTGCCGGACAGTATCGAGGATAAGATAGAAGAACTGATCAGGGGAGGAACTGACAGGATTACGCTGGCTACAGGCGAAGGTATAGGGAGGAAAAGCATACCTAGAAATACACTGCGGGACTATATGAATTTCCTGAAGGGAACAATAGACTGCGACCTGAAGGGTCTCAAAATTGCAATAGACTGTGCAAACGGAGCATCTTATGAAGCCGCACCCCAGCTGCTTGCCGAGCTAGGTGCAGAAGTGCTTGCCATTAACAACAATCCTGATGGAATAAACATTAATAAAGACTGCGGCTCAACTCATATGTTCGGGCTAAAGCAATTCGTTACCCAATGTGGTGCAAATCTGGGTTTTGCTTTTGACGGTGATGCCGACAGGGTACTGGCAGTTGACGAAAATGGCGTCATGATTGACGGTGACCAGATTATGGCCATTATTGGACTGGCATTGAAGCAGAAGAACAAACTTGAAAAGAACACCATAGTAGCTACAGTAATGAGCAATCTCGGCTTTGACATTATGGCGCAGAACAATGACCTGCAATTGGTCAAAACGAAGGTGGGCGACAGATATGTTTTGGAAGAGATGCTTGATAAGGGCTATGTACTGGGTGGAGAACAGTCAGGTCATGTTATATTTCTAGAGCACAATACCACAGGGGACGGCCTTCTTACAGCACTTCAACTTCTATGCGTGTTGAAGGGAACCAGCCTGAAGCTCTCTGAAATGGCAGCTGTTATGCAGGTACTGCCCCAGGTTTTGAAAAACGCAAGGGTTAGGAATGAGAACAAATATAATTACATGGAGGATGAATTAGTTGCTAAGCTTTGCAGCGAGCTGGAGACGGAATTCCACGGCGAGGGCAGAGTACTGATCAGACCTTCCGGTACGGAACCTCTTGTGCGTGTCATGATTGAGGGAAAGGATGAGGAATACATTACAAGAAGAGCAGCCGGGCTGGCGGATATTATAGAGCAAAGGCTGGGCTGAGGAGCTTCAGCCATATTGTCATCTGCTTGCCTTTGTAATCTATAAACGGAAAGGTATTGCTTCGGGCTAATATTTCCCAAAGCGATATAGTGGAAACGTTGAGATACAGCTCTCGGTATCTCCTGTCACAGCCGGCACAGGTGTTAATTATTTGTGTGCTGTCTTCCAGCTCAGGTGTGTGCTTGCAGCATGTTAAATACTGGCTTACATTAAGCTTATCTTTTTCAAAAAAATTCATAATTTTTCCGGCAAGCTCCGGCTTGTAAATCATCATGGCACAACCGGGTGCAAACACCGTTCTCATCGCAGTTTCTCCTTGTCTGCTTTTAACATTTCAAAAATGTAACCAAATCTATCTTCTCTCTACCAGTTCACCTGTGTTTTTCAGGATGTGCTTCTCAGGAACATATCCTCTTACTGAGGTTAATGGATAAATAATACTGTTTTTCCCAATTACCGTCCCCGGATTTAACACTGAATTGCAGCCGACTTCCGAATAATCACCAACCAGCGCTCCGAATTTCCTAAGGCCTGTTTCAATGCACTCGGTGCCAAATTTTATCCTAACCGTTTCGCCATTGGATTTAAGATTTGATAGAATGACTCCTGCTCCTAAATGGGCTTTATAGCCTAATATCGAGTCGCCAACATAATTGAAATGAGGCACCTGAACCTTGTTGAAAAGGAGGGAGTTCTTTATTTCAGTAGAATTGCCAATAACTGCCTCGTTACCTATGATGACATTTTCCCTGATATAGGCACATTGCCTGATTTCGCAATTATAGCCAATAATCGCAGGCCCTTTGATTAATGCGGTTTTTTCTATTTTAGTGCCTTTACCTACCCAAACAAACTCATCAACTCTTTCAAAATCCTTTGGTAGATTTTTCGAAAATCCCATCAGGAAAGCCCCAATTCTTGAAAATACTTCCCAAGGATAGCCTATGCCGTCAAATATGGATTTTTCATAGCACTCATTAAGATCGAACAAACTTTCAACAGACAGATTCATTTATTTTCCTTCCCCTTCATCATAATGATATCTCTTTTCATTATATCAGCATTTTTTACGAAATATCAAGGGGGGGGCGTCAAGGGGACGGGGTTTCTGACACATCTATTTTTTATGAAGGTGTGTCAGAACCCCCGTCCCCTCGTCCCCCTTGACATCATATTTTTGTGTGGTACAATAAAGCCATTACTTGTAATACAACATACAACGTTTATGTGAAGGGATTATATGAACATCATATCGATTAAGCAAAGCAAAATAAGCGATGAGGTTCTGACTCAAATGAAAGAGCACATTATTTCCGGAGACTGGGCACCGGGCACAAAGATTCCCGGGGAACTCAAGCTCAAGGAATTGTTTGGCGTCAGCAGGGTTTCTGTCCGGGATGCGATTCAAAGACTGGTAGGGATGGGGATATTGGTGATACGGAGGGGGGAGGGAACCTTCGTCTCAGAAGTGCTTCCCAAAAACTATTTCAATGCTCTGCTGCCTATCCTGATGATTGACGGAGCAGGCATTATGGAAATTCTGGAATTCCGCGCCATGGTGGAAATCGAGAGCTCCAGGTTGGCTGCCGTACGTGCTTCGGAAGAGGACTTAGTCAGACTTTATGAAATCCTGGAGCGAATGAAAAGCTGTAAGGGAAACCAAAGACTCTTTGCAGTGGAGGATCTGAATTTTCATACGGCTCTTGCACTAGCTTCGCATAATGGTGTAGTAGTCAAGGTGAATGCTATTCTCCATGACATGCTGAAGCATACTATGGAGGAAATCGTTCAACTGACCGGCTTTGAAGGTGGAATTCTGTACCATGGCAAGATTCTGGAGGCAATAAAAAACAAGGATGAGAAATTAGCTGCCGAGTTAATGAAGGAGCACATAAAGGTCACAGCGGACAAGGTTGCAGAAATTAAATGTACAGAAAAAGAAGGGAAACGAAACAATGGATGAATTGATTAGTCATCTGGAAAGACAGGCAAAACGGATTCGCATGAATATAGTAAAAATGGTAGGGCCAGGGAAGGCCGGGCATTTCGGGGGCTCCTGCTCTATTGCGGATGTTGTTGCGGTTCTGTACTTCCACAAAATGAGGCATGATGCCCAGAATCCCAAATGGGAGGACAGGGATCGCCTGATTCTCAGCAAGGGTCATGCGGCAATAGTACAGTATGCAGCTTTAGCCATGTGCGGCTATTTCCCCGAAGAGGAGCTTTGGGAACTAAAAAAGCTGGGTTCTCGGCTGCAGGGCCACCCTGACATGGAAAAAATTCCTGGCATCGAAGCCAACACAGGTTCATTGGGACAGGGTCTTTCCATTGCGTGCGGGATGGCTGCAGGTGCGAAAATTGACAAGAAGCAGTATAGGATTTACTGCGTGGTAGGTGACGGTGAAATCGCAGAGGGACAGATATGGGAAGCAGCAATGGCCGCCTCCTTTTACAAGCTGGATAACCTTACTGCTATACTGGATTGCAACAAATTGCAGGCAACAGGAGCTATAAGTGAACGCTTTGACACCAATCCGCTTCGTGAAAAATGGGAAGCGTTCGGCTGGCATGTGCTTGAGACAGATGGGCACAATTTCGATCAGATTATTGCTGCATTGGATGAAGCGGAACATGCGGAAGGCAAGCCGGTTATTATACTTGCACATACTGTGAAAGGCATGGGGATCTCATTTGCGGAACACAATGCGGCGTTTCATAACGGAATGATGACTCAGGAGCAATATGAAGCAGCATGCACAGGTTTCAAGGATTGAAGGGGAGAGAGTGATAATGAACATGCAAAATCAAAGAATGATCTATGGGCAAACGCTGGTGGCACTTGGCAGGGAGGACAGCAGGATTGTGGTGCTGGAAGCGGATTTGGGAAAGTCGACGATGTCCTGCCTGTTTCAACAGGCATTTCCCGAACGCTATTTTGAAATGGGTATAGCAGAGCAAAACATGGTTTCTTTTGCAGCAGGGCTCTCGTTAACCGGAAAGGTTGCGTTTGTAAATTCCTTTGCCGTATTTGCTGCAGGGAGGCCTTATGACCAGATCCGTCAGGGTGTATGCATCGGGAAACTCAATGTGAAGATTGCAGGCTCCAGTTCAGGCTTGTCGGATTTTGGTGATGGTGCCACGCATCAAGCTGTAGAGGATATTGCAATCATGCGTGCAATCCCAAATATGACTGTATTGGTGCCTTGCGACGGAATTGAGACTAGGAAAATGGTTAGTGCTGCAGCGACGCATAAAGGGCCTGTATACATCCGTATCAGCCGAGGCGACCTGCCGGATATTATCTCTGAACAGATGGAGTTCAAAATCGGAAAGCCTTATGTGATAAGAGAAGGCTCAGATATTGCAATATTTGCAATGGGAATCATGGTCTCGGAGGCTTTGAAGGCAGCGAAAGAACTTGAGGCCGAAGGTATTTCGGCTAGAGTTGTAAATGTTAGTACATTGAAGCCTTTTGATGATAAGGCGATTACAGAATTGGCACAAGACATGAAGGGAATAGTTACAGCGGAGGAGCACTCAATCATTGGCGGATTGGCAAGCGCAGTAACATTTGCGTTAAGAGGCAGACCCATACCGATTGAAGCGGTAGCAATTGAGGACGTTTTCGGGCAATCTGCTCATGATTTTAATGATCTTTTGACGCATTATGGACTGAAGGATAAGAATATTGTTACGAAAGCGAAGATGGTACTGAAAGGATGATAAATGCGATATTGTAGAAAATGCTGGAAACAATGTAAAAGCGGAAGCAAAGAAAACATTGAATAGAGGAGCGATGGGCTGATGGAAATGATGAAGGCGGTCATAAAATATGACAACATTGCGGATGCAACAGAACTGAGAGAGGTTCCCGTTCCTGAAATCGGCAAAGAGGATGTTCTGGTAAGGGTGGCATATATAGGCGTGTGTGGAACAGATCCGCACATGCACAAGAATCTGGTATCCTTCAAAATGAATGTTCCGCTTATCTTTGGCCACGAGTTTGCAGGGGTCATTGAACAAATTGGGAGTGAAGTAAAGGCGTACAAGGTAGGAGACCGCGTCACTGCAGAAACGCATGCTGACTATTGCGGTGTATGTGAGCTTTGCAGGACAAACCGCTATCACCTGTGCAGGCAGAGAAAAGGATTTGGCTTCCGTGTTCATGGAGCCTTTGCCAAATATGTACGCGTGCCTGAAAGAATATTGCACCATGTGCCTGATCATGTTTCTTTAAAGGAAGCATCACTGACCGAGCCACTTTGCGTTGCCTACAAGTCAATGGTAAGCAACAGCACGGTAAATCCGGGCGATACTGTTGTTGTTATCGGACCCGGGCCTATAGGCATGCTTTGCATAAAGATGGCACAAATATGCGGTGCCAGTGAGATTGTTGTTGTAGGCACAGACGGAGATGATGAAAGACTGAAGCTTGCCATGGAATATGGCGCTACGCTTGGCATCAACAGCAGCCGCGAGGATGTTGCTGCAAAAGTGAGGCAGCTGGGTGACGGCTATGGGGCTGATCTTGTTGTTGATACGGCAGGAGTTTCACCGACACTGGCATTGTCTATGGAGGTTGTCAGACCTGAGGGGCAGATTACAAAAATCGGCTGGGGACCACTTCCTGTGGGCTTTTCTTTAGATCCAATCATATCAAAGTCTGTAACTCTGAAGGGTCATTTTAGTCACACCTGGGATGTCTGGGAAAAATGTCTGACTCTGATGGCTAAGGGACAGGTGGATCTTAAGCCGTTAATAACGCATGAGCTGCCAATAAGTCAGTGGGAAAAGGCATTTGAGCTTGTAGAGACAAAAGAAGCAATGAAGGTAGTATTGACACCTATAGATTAATGTGAGGAGGAGATAGCATGAACAAGAAGATAGGATTTATCGGGCTTGGAATAATGGGAAAGCCTATGGCAAAAAACCTGTTAAAGGCAGGGTACTCTTTAGTGATATATGATATTAATGCCGATGCTATGAAGGAAGTGGCAGAAGCAGGGGCCGAGCAGGGAACATCACCTGCGGATGTAGCCGGAAAAAGCGGGATTGTGATCACCATGCTGCCAAACTCACCTCATGTTAAGGAAGTGGTGCTGGGAAAATGTGGTGTGCTTGAAGGGGCCGGACCCGGAACCATATTGATCGATATGAGCTCCATTGCTCCGTTGACTTCCAAGGAGATATCCGAGAAGGCAAAGGAAAAGGGTGTGGTCGTGCTGGATGCGCCGGTCAGCGGTGGGGAACCGAAGGCTATCGAGGGGACGCTTTCCATAATGGTTGGCGGACCGGAGGAGGCGTTCAGAGAAGTGGAGGAAATTTTGAAGGCAATGGGTTCTTCTGCGGTTCTTGTAGGGGAAATTGGAAGCGGGAACATTGCGAAGATAGCCAACCAGATGATTGTGGCATTGAATATAGCTGCAATGTCCGAGGCACTGGTTCTGGCGACGAAGGCAGGAGTTGACCCCGAAAAGGTGTACCGGGCTATCAGGGGAGGACTGGCAGGCAGCGCGGTATTGGACGCAAAAGCGCCAATGGTTCTGAAAAGAAACTTTAAACCGGGCTTCAGGATTGAGCTGCATATCAAGGATTTGATGAATGCTCTTGATACTGCGCACGAAATCGGCGTCCCCATTCCGCTGACCAGCCAGGTGATGGAAATCATGCAGGCGCTGAAGGTGGATGGCAAGACTAAAGATGATCATAGCGTACTGGTTCAGTATTATGAAAAGCTGGCTCAGATAGAAGTCGGCAGGCTGTAAGCCTGCAAGTGGAGAAATACAAATGAGAGCTGCCTTATTTCATTAGGAATTTTAGCTGCGATATCAAAATATACAGAAAAATTCGTACGTTTGGAAGGTTAAAATGAGAATTGTAGTAGCACCAGATTCATTTAAAGGGAGCATTTCGGCGGCGGAAGCCGCAAATGCGATTGAGATGGGCATCCGAAAAGCATTCGGCGGTCTCCGGGTTGACAAGGTGCCCATGGCGGATGGGGGGGAAGGCACAGTTGAAGCATTGGTCATGGCTGCTGGCGGACGTATTGTAGATAAACGGGTAATGGATCCATTAGGAGTGCAAATAGATTCTTTCTATGGCATCCTAGGCGATGGCGTGACGGGTGTAGTGGAACTGGCAGCGGCTTCAGGACTCCCATTGGTACCCTCGGACAAAAGAAACCCAATGCTTACGACCACTTATGGAACAGGTGAGCTCATCAGGGCTGCAGTGGATGCCGGGTGCAGGAAGCTGATTGTAGGCATAGGCGGAAGCGCAACAAATGACGGGGGAACCGGCCTTCTGCAGGCATTGGGGGTCAGGTTCCTTGATGCAGCGCATAAGAAGCTGGGTTTTGGAGGGCAAATGCTTGGGAATATCCATACTATTGATGTCAGCGGCTTGCATCAGAGCATCAGGAATGTTGAGATTATTGCTGCCTGCGATGTAAGCAATCCTCTCTGCGGACCAAAAGGAGCAGCTCACACATATGGCCCACAAAAAGGTGCTACAGCTGAAATGATTGAACTGCTTGATCGGGGGCTACAGAATTTTTCGGACAGGCTGCTAATGGACTTTGGCAAGGATGTGG
Source organism: uncultured Oscillospiraceae bacterium (assembly GCA_964349435.1). GTDB lineage: Bacteria > Bacillota > Clostridia > Acetivibrionales > DTU013 > CAYGHY01. Next base: position 1,243 of record CAYGHY010000058.1, on the reverse strand, counting down.
GGAATATACCCGGAAGCGGGGCTGCAGGCGGCGTAGGGTGCGGTTTGGTTGCATTCCTGGATGCGAAGCTGAAGCCTGGAATGGACATTATGAAGCAGGTTACAGCTATTGAGGATAAAATCAGACAGGCTCAGTTGGTCATCACCGGAGAGGGCAGAACTGATTTTCAGACAGCTTTCGGCAAGGTGCCGGCAGGGGTGGCACGGCTGGCTAAAAAACATGGAATACCTGTTGTCTGCCTGTCGGGGAGTATTGGCGAGGGAACAGAACAGCTTTATGAAACGGGGATTACGGCTATGTTCAGCATAACCGATGGCCCTATTAAGCTGGAGGATGCGATGCTCAACGCTTCTGCACTGATAGAAAAGGCTGCGGAGAATATTATCCGGCTTTATGTAAATCAAAGAAAAGCTTGCTTAAAAAAACAAGCTTTTAAGAGCTTTTGATGGTATAATTGTCATTGTAAGCCCATCGCTGTTATTTTTATACCTAAGGGATCGTTAAAATATAGCTTCCGCTAAAGCTTTTCCGGGAAACTACATTGAAGCTCCTTTCCCCAAAAAGAATTGGAAGTAGTATCTCAGCCGACCCCTAGTTTGCAGCTTAGCTGTGACATGTTTTATGGAGCGCATAGGAAAGGAGGAATTTATAATGGGGGATAAAAGTCCTAAAAAAGAAGCGAAAAAGCCAAAACAGCCTAAAAAACCAAAGCAGGAATGATCTTAACAACACGTAAAATGTCATTCCAGAGAACCCGCCATTACATTTTAAAAACCTTAATGGTGGGTTTTCTCTATCTATAAAGATTTTTGCAGGAAATAGTATTTCAGCCGACCATATGGACGTAATATAACCGCATCCTCTGTCATACAAATAATGTAAGGGGTGCTTATTTTATGGTAATTATAACGACTAAAAAGAGAATTTTTATAACGAGCATAACGTCTTTATTTATCATTCTGACAGGATTTAGCTTATATCGATGCACGGAAGGTACTGAAGCCGCTTTTTGGTCTTCAGCAAATATTGAAAAAAACATTGAAATTTTTGATATCAGCAAAGGAATTGTGGAAAAGACAGTTCCGGTAAACGCCACTGAATTGACTGAAGCAAAAGGAATCCTAAAGGGAATCACAGGTATATATTTAAAAGTAAATGCTTTGCCTGAAAAAGGCCATATTATTAAAATTCCTTTTGAACCGAATATAATGGTAAAAAATATATGGTTTGATGATTATGACAT
>CAYGHY010000057.1:0-15725 GCA_964349435.1 uncultured Oscillospiraceae bacterium | reverse complement strand
GATATACAAAACACGGCAATAAGTTATACAATAACGGATGACCTCCGGCATGAGCATATAATTGAAGATTTGGAGGTTGGCAATATTGATCAGATAAATAAAAAAATAGATGCTGTTTTTGCGGAGTTTGAAAGCAAACTCAAAGCGCCTGAGGTTATAAGCGCACTCATCAGCAATCTTCAATTGAATATAGCAAGGCTGATCGTCGTGATGAACGGCAATGTGGATGAATTTATAAAAAATGAAGGTCTGTTAAGTTATGACATGAATAAAGTTACCCTCAAAGATATGGCTGGAAATGTTAAGTGCTTATGTGAAAAAAGCAGTAAATATATTAATACATTGCGGAAAAAAAATTCAACAAACATGATAAACGAGATAACAGAATATATAAATAAGCATTATCGCATGAATCTTAGCCTTAAACAGATTGCCTCCCAATTTTACATGAACTCATTTTATCTGGGGCAGCTTTTTAAGAAAACCAATGGGATGTACTTTAACGATTACCTGAATTTTGTAAGAATAGAGGAAGCAAAGCGTCTGCTGCGCCGCACTAATATGAAGATGTATGAAATTGCGGCGGAAGTCGGCTATTCCGACACAGATTACTTTTTCAGCCGTTTTGAAAAATTGAACCACATCTCACCCATGAAGTATAAAAAGAGCATACAAAAAGAGGTTTCAGAATAATATCAGCCTTTCTGCAGGAACAGGGGAAGCAGTGCTTTAAAGGTGCTTCCCTTGCCGGGTGTGCTGTCGACGGATATTGTGCCCTTATGCTCCTTCACAATCCATTCGGCAATAGAGAGCCCAAGCCCTGCTCCGCCATTATCTCTGGAACGGGCCGTGTCGATTCTGTAAAACCTCTCAAAAATTTTATTCAGATGCTCGCCATCCATGCCCAAGCCTGTATCCTCAACAGTAAGCTCGGCACAGCCGTTGCGTCTTTTAAGTCTTACCGCAGCGCGTCCGCCTGAAGCGGTATACTTAATTGCATTGTCTATCATTATTACTGTAAGCTGCTTTATCCTGTTTTCATCTCCGAAAAAAACAATTTCATCCTCCTGTTGTAGCTCCAATCGTATGTTTTTCTTTGAAGCAACGGGTTCATATGATTCAACGGCAGCTTTTATAGTCTCATGCAACGGAAACAGCCCTCTTTCTATTAATTGCTGATCCGAGTCTGCACGGGCCAGAAGCAGCAGATCGTTTACCAGCCTTGTCATACGTCTGTTTTCCATCTGTACATTTTCAAGCCATTTCGACTGGCTCTCAACAGATTCTTCTCTATTCCCCAAAACAAGCTCAAGGTTGGTCTGCATAACGGCCAGTGGAGACCTTAACTCGTGGGATGCATCCGCTACAAAGTTTTTCTGCCTTTCCCAGGCTTGCTTAATAGGAATTAGTGCTCTGTCTGCCAGAAACAGGCTTGATACAAGAACGACCACAAGGCCTGCAATGCCTACAGACAATAATACAGTTCCAAGTCTTCCCAGCACCTCTCTTTCGGGCTGTGTACTCAGAAATACAAAGGTGACATTGTGTAAATCAGCAGGAATGCTCCTTAAAAAGCGGTAAGTGTCTGCTTTAAGGCGAATAAGACCTTTATCCCGCTCCTGTAAAAATGTCTCATTAAGTATTCTATTCAACTCTTTCCCTGTTGCAGGCATACCTGCAGATTGACCGATCAGTTTACCTTCTGTGCTATACTTTACATAAAACCAACTGCGCGGAATGCTTATTTGCGGAGACGTGGCATGCCGCAACTCCTGCATCCTGACCTCAGTAGTCAAGGAACGCAGCAGCTGTTCAGTCTGCCTTACGGTGTTCCGTTTCATCAGTAAATAAATCCCTGTGAAGAACAGCAGTAAGACTATGCCTACAATAACTATGTTAATGATCACCAGCTTAAGCTTTACCCCTCTAAACATTGCCTGCCTCCCTGAGACAATAGCCGATGCCTCTGATAGTCTCAATCTGTATATTGGCAAGGAGCGGCTCCAGCTTCTTGCGAAGATAGTAAACATATATCTCAACGCTATTCATTTCTACTTCGGTAGCTGCGCCCCAAACCCGATCCAGTATCTGCTCCCGTGTAATCACCTGCCCAATGTTGCGCATGAAAAGCTCCAGCAGTTGAGTCTCTTTTATCGTCAGTCTCGCCCGCCTGCCGTTGCATTCTGCCTCGCCGCGCATTGTATGGAGCATAAGTGAAGCGGCCTGCAGGGTTTCCCCATGGATTAATTCGGTTTGTCTTCTGCCGAGGGCTCTGATTCTTGCCAGCAGCTCATCCGTGGAAAACGGCTTTATCAGGTAGTCATCGGCACCTGCGTCCAAACCCTCCACTCTGTCGGCAACGGTATCTTTGGCTGTCAGCATAAGGACAGGCGTTTTTATTCCCTGAGCACGTATACTTCTCAATATGGTGACGCCATCAATGCCCGGCAGCATCCTGTCCAGTATGATAACGTCATATATGCCGGTTTCGGCCATTTCCTGACCTTTAATGCCATCCAATGCCGTATCTGCGGCATACCTGTTTTTTTTAAGTATGAACAATAGTGCCTCTGAAAGCCTTTCTTCATCTTCGATTAACAGTATCCTCACTTTAATCACTCCCATGTACATTTTAATATACTTTCCTTTAAAGTTCATTAGAAAATTCGCTTCGTACATAGCTTAAACTACAGCGAATTTTTTTGTTTGCGTACAAGGTATGGGGACACACCGCTACTACGCAGTTATTCCTTATTGCGGAATGTCACCGTTCCCTACAGTTACCTTCGGCTTTAACAAGGGCTGCCTACTATCTGTACAGCACAATTCACAAAATGTTAACAAATGGGGCAGTTTGCAAGACCTGTTTTAAAGGAAATTTTAAGCTTTGTATGTAAAAATGAGAAATAAGCAAATCGGCTTTTGTGATATAACCGAAATTTCTATGTCGGACTCATGTATGTTACATCACCAAATGCCTGAATGGGGGAGATAAATAAATGAATGCGGTATTACCCGAACCACGCCGGAATGTGTTTTTCAAGAAAAAACCTGTAAAAATCATTGCGATTTGTCTTGTTGCAGTATTGGCAATTGCTGGTGTCTATACATTTATCAAGGCAAAAAACAACTCCTCGGGAGGTGCGGTTGAGCAAAGGACAGCCTTGGCGGTAAAAGGAGAATTGACAGACAGTATAACAGGCTCTGCGCCTGTTGTGTCTACGAACCGCAGCGAGCTTTCGCCCAAAGCAGCGGCAACGTTGGAAAAAGTCACCTGCAAGGAGGGAGATCAGGTTAAAACGGGAGATGTGCTGTTTGTGCTCGACAATACAGATGCACTGTTAAATATTGAAAACACCAGAAATAGTATTGCACAGCTGCAGCTGAATATTGACAGTACGGCTAAAAGTGCGGGCGGATTGCTCGTAAGGGCTCCATACGGGGGACAGATTACAAATATCAGCTTCAGGGAAGGTGACATAATCAACAAAGGCGGTGCTTTACTGACAATAACAGATGTCGACAACCTGAAGGTAACGCTTCCTTTCAGCGGGGCAGCCGTAAAAAATATATCGGCTGGCCAGAAGGCTGTTGTTTATCTGCAGGATTTAATGCTTTCCGTTGAGGGCAGGATTGCATATAAAAGCAATAAGCCTTACACTACAGCCTCAGGGGGAGAGCTGTATGATGTCGAAATTGCAATAACCAACCCCGGGTCTTTAAAGGAAGGTATGAAAGCAACAGCTGAAATTACAGCCGGGGGAACGATTCTTGAGAGCGCCGGAGTGGGAACTCTGTCGTGTATTAACAAAAAAGTGATGAAAAGTGATGCCGGCGGAGCAGCAGCAAGCTTGAAAGTGAGAGAAAATGAGTTTGTGAATGCCGGGGACATATTGGCCGAATTGGAAAATGATGATTTGCTGCTCACTTCCACAACAAACAGCATAAAAATGGAAAGCCTTCAGAATCAACTTGACATCCAGAAGAAACAACTGTCCTATTATACGATTGTCACTCCCTTTGACGGCACTGTTACAAAGCTCGGCTCCGCTAATGAAGGAGATACGGTAAAGCAGGGGGAGTTGCTGGCAGTGGTTTCCGATATGGGTCATCTGGAGTTCACAGTATCCATTGATGAATTGGATGTATCGCAGGTAGCGGTAGGGCAAACAGTGAAAATAACGGCAGCAGCACTCGAGGAAACAACCGCAGCACCGCTTACCGGGAAGGTTAGCAGAATAGCTATGGAAGGAACAAGCTCCAATGGAGTTACTACATACCCTGTAACGGTGACAGTTGACGACAATGGGGCAGTCAAGCTGAAAACAGGGATGAATATTGATGCGGAAATTATAATAGCTACAAAGCCTGATGCCTTGATGATTCCACTGGAAGCGGTAACTAAAGTCAGAAACAAGAGCTTTGTCTACTTAAAAGGCACAGCGGCAGAAGGCAAAATTACGAAGGGCAGTCAACTGCAGGGTTCTGCTGCCCAGAATCAGCCGGCGAAATCAAACAGTTCAGGTGCGCAAGGCAGGAGGATACGCGCACAAGGCGGTCCGATGTCCGGCACATCTGCCGGCGCTCTGCAGGGAGGTTTTGCGGGAGCAGCCGGAAGATTAGGAGGAGGCATTGATGACTATTATCAGGGAGCAATACTGACAGAAGTAAAAACCGGCATAAGCAATGATAATTACATCGAGATTCTGAGCGGGCTGACAGAGGGCCAGGAAATCGTTCTCCCAAAACAAAACGCCGGTTCGAGCACAGGTTCGAGTACAGGCTCAGGCGGTTTCCAGAGAATTCAAGGGAGTATGATCGGCGACGTTCGCACCTATTCTATACCGCCGGGCAGACAGTGAGGCCATTACCAAAGAAGAGCTAATGACAAAATCCGGAGGTAATAACATGATAACATTTAAAAATGTAAATAAGATTTATAACATGGGCGGATACAGTGTCAATGCCCTGTCCGATGTTTCGCTGAGTATTGAAAAGCATGAGTTTGCCGCCATTGTTGGGCCATCGGGCTCAGGCAAATCAACATTGATGCACATACTTGGGTGTCTGGATGTGCCCACCTCCGGCAGCTATGTGCTCGATGGCAGAGAAATAAGCGTTATGAACGACAATGAACTGGCGTACATAAGAAACACTCGTATTGGATTTATATTTCAGGGTTTCAACCTGTTGAACAAGCTAACAGCGATGGAAAATGTAGAGCTGCCCCTTGTTTATCAGGGAGTAAACAACAGAGAAAGACGCCGGAGGTCAATTGAGGCATTGGAGTCGGTTGGACTCGGGGACCGTGTGCGGCACCTCCCAAATGAACTGTCCGGCGGACAGCAGCAGAGAGTCGCAATAGCACGCGCCTTAGTCAGCAACCCTCCTATTCTGCTGGCTGATGAGCCTACAGGAAATCTGGACTCAAGATCCGGCGCCGAAATCATAAATATAATGAGCAATTTGCACGCAGCAGGAAACACAATCATTCTTATCACTCATGACAATAGCATTGCATCACAGGCCAGAAGGATTATAAGGATTATTGACGGTCAAATATCTCAGGACGGGGAGGTGAACTGAATGCACATTGTGGAAGCATATAAAATGGCAATAAAAAGCATTTTCAACAACAAGGGACGATCAATTCTTACGATGCTGGGTGTAATAATCGGTGTAAGCGCCGTCATAGCTGCTGTAGCATTTGCACAGGGCACTACCAAAAATATAACTGATTCTATATCAAGCATGGGCTCCAATCTGATACGGATAAGCCTTATGGGCAGGGGCAGCAACAGGCAGGTCTCATATGAACAGTTAAAGAAGTTTTCAGATGATAATAGCGACATTATCAGCGGGATTGCACCCCAGCTGTCCTCCTCCGGAGTGACTGTCAAAAACGGACAGCTGAGCATGAAATCCACCACCATGCTCGGCACTTCGCCGGAATACGAATTTATTAACAGCCGTCCCGTTTCTGCCGGGAGGTTCCTGCTGGATACCGATATTGAAAACAGACAGAAGGTGGCGATAATTGGGACTGCCGTAGCAAACACGCTTTTCGCCGGTGAAAACCCTGTGGGGAGGAAAATTAAGATAAACGGCTTGATATTCACAGTGGCAGGTGTGCTGACAGAGGTGCAATCAGGTCAGACAAACACACAGGATGACTATGTAATAATTCCGATAACTGTTGCGCAAAGGCTGGGGAGAAACACGGCGATAAGCAATTTTTCTGTGCATGCCTCCTCGGCAGAGGATGTTGATACAGTTGTGGATAAGCTTAATGAGTTTTTGCTGAAGATTTATAAGAATGAGAATAGCTACAGGGTTATTAACTCCGAGCAGATGCTTGAAACCCTTGATAACGTAACAGGTACAATGATGGCTATGTTGGGTGGTATTGCCGCAATTTCACTTGTTGTCGGCGGCATTGGCATAATGAACATTATGCTGGTGTCCGTATCTGAAAGAACCCGGGAGATTGGCATCAGGAAAGCTATAGGAGCTAAAAGAAGGAGCATTCTGGTTCAATTTCTGATAGAGGCGATAATGATAACGGGCCTAGGCGGTTTACTGGGTATTCTGCTGGGTGCAGGTGTAATAAAATTTATTTTCGGAGGCTTGAAGATAGTTCCTGAAGCCTATTCGCCGTTCTGGATGTTCACATCCTTTGGTATATCGCTTGCGGTGGGTGTAGTTTTTGGTATGTTCCCGGCCGTAAAAGCCGCAAACCTGAACCCGATTGATGCGTTAAGATTTGAGTGAGTTTTCGGCATGGTTGAAATGAAATATGATACTACGAATGGAGGTTTTTCAATGAAAAAAATACTTGCGCTAGGTATGGCATTATTACTCTTAAATTTCTCCGGCTCTGCATATGCAGCCCCCGGGGATGTATCCGCCGCGGCACCCTATTACAATGCGGTTGAAAGGGTAACCTCGCTTGGGCTTATGGACAATTCTGTAAATGGCAGCTTCAAGCCGGCTGAAGCAACCTCGAGAGAACAGTTTGCAAAGCTTATTATCATTGCTGCGGGCCTCAGCGACACCGCCGCTTCAATGAATGGTGCCACAGTATTTTCAGACATGCCCGCCGGCGGTGAATATAGCGGCTACATAAACACATGCCTGAGCAGGGGCTATATGACCGGTATGGCTGACGGCAAATTCCATCCTGAGGATGCCATTACATTTTCACAGGCTGTAACCGCGATGATAAGAGTGTTGGGTTATACAGATGCGGACATCCCCGGCAGATGGCCTAAAAACTATATGGAAAAGGCAAAAACATTGGGGCTGACTGCCGAAATGCCCCTTGCAGTGGACTCAAGCATGCCGAGATGGGCAATGGCGAAGATGCTCGATACGCTTCTGGATACCAGAGTGAAAACTGTGAGCGGCACAGACTCAGCTGCAAAGACGCTCGCTGAGGTCTCCGGTCTGTCGGCAGGCACAATGTACACCGTTTACAGCAAGCCGGAGGTGTATTATAATGAAGCAAAGCTGCTAAACTCAAAGCTCGGAGGCATTGATTTGGGCGGCAGCCTGAGTATTGTGAGAAATTCCGTCGACAACAGCACCAGTCCCGCTACCGCAACTAACGGCGAAGCGATAAAGGCAGCCGACATAAAGGATTTTAATATTGTATATCAGGTGTCTGACAAGTCGGGTAAGAATAAATACATATTAGTCATTGACAATAAGCTGACCGGAACAGTGACGGGCATCCTGCCTAACAAGCATGCGCCTAAGCAGATTGAAGTCGATGGCAGGGTTTATGAGCTTGACAAGCATTTCAGCACAGGCAAGCTCACAGCAGCCGGCTCCTTCAGCCTGAAGGACAGTGTAACGCTTCTGCTCGGCTATGACGGCAAGGTGATTGATATACAGGAAGCATTATACTCCGACAATTCCAGCTTTGCTTTTGTAGTGAATTATACAGGCATAGTATCCGGCGACAAGTCAGATTTCGGTTTAAAGAGATATACTGTGAAGCTGCTTATGTCCAACGGCTCTGTGAACAGCTTTGACACAGGCAGCGATCCCTCGGCTTTAAAAGGAAAGCTTGTGATTTACGCCAAGCTCCCGGACGGTTCTGTCTCCCTAACCGATCTGGCTTATTCGACTCCAGGTGAGCTCAATATCAGGAAGGATGACAGGAAGATACTGTCCAACTCCAACAACAGCAGCAATGATATTTCCGGGAATGTGAAGATATTCAACTTCCTGTCTAACGAGACTGAAGTTGACGCACAGGCTCAGGTGCTGAGCTGGTCTGATTTGCCCTCCGGAGTACTGCAGTCCGGCAAAGTACTGTTCATGAACAAAACAGGCAGCTTTGAGGATATCAATCTGATATTGCTGAACAATGTTACAATCAAGGATTACAGACTGGGTGTGGTCAAGAGCTGCAAGAACCTTTCCACTTACGACAAACCAGCCTACAGCTTCACCATAACGATTGACGAAAAGGATTATTCATATAATACGGTCTCTAATCCATATGGTATAAATACCGGCTCCGTGGTCAAGGTAATTCTGAAGGGAAATGCAATAAACAACATAATTGAAATTAAATATCCCGATACACAGGCCGCTGTGCTCCAGGCAATAGACGCAGACAGAATAAGAGTGAACAGCCTGACCTATAAATTCAGCGACAGCAAGATGATTTACCTGACAGACGGCGGCAGCGTGAAAACAATTGAGACTTCACAATTAAAGACGAACCAGCTTTACGGGCAGATAGCCATATATACTGACGTACCCGCAGCTTCCGGAGGAAAGGTGGAAATGGTAATAATAAGAAGCAACTGAGCAAGCCGGAAACACTATGATCGTGATACGAATAATAGACTGCGGTGCCGGCAGCCAAGCCGGCACTAGCTGACGGCATCAACCCGCAAACCGGTTGCTTTCAAATCCTCAAGGTCTTTTTCGCCTATCCCGTTATCAATAATAATTCTGTCTATACTCTTTAAATCAGCAAAATGTGCGAATGTCACATTCCCATATTTGCTGCTGTCACATAAAAGGATGGCCTCATTAGCTATAGCTATTATTTCCTTTTTCATTTCAGCCATATTGATATCTGGAGTAGTAAGACCATGTTTGATTGTCAGTCCGTTGGCAGCAATAAAGGCCTTATCCAGTCTCAGCCCTTCAAGTGCTTTAATCGCCATTGGTCCCATAGTACAGTGGTAATTCCGTCTTAGCGTCCCTCCTGCAAGAATTACATTCACACTGGTTTTATCCTCAAGCATTCGTGCAATTTCTATATCATTTGTCACTACGGTGATATCTTTTTTTTGCGAGAGGAGCCTTGCCAGCTCAAGTGTTGTCGTTCCCGTATCAAGAGCTATTGTATCTCCGTCCTCAATCAGGTCTATGGCTCGCCTTGCTATCGACTGTTTGTGTTTTAAATTATCAACGCTTTTTTGAGATGAATCAAGCTCAAAACCCGTTTTTGTATTGCTTAGAGCGCCTCCATGAGTTCTTTTTAACATGCCTGCATTCGCCAACTCCCTGAGATCATTCCTTATGGTTGCAGGCGATACTTTAAAATAATCGCATAGTTCAGGAACCACAAGCTTGTCGCTTTCCTTGAGAAGTTCGAGTATCTTGCTCTTCCTCTCTTCTGCAAAAAGCTGTTCCTTGTTGTTCTTCTCATTCTTTATATTTTCCTTTTTTATTATATCCATATTACTTCCCCTCAATTTTCTACAATACACGAAGTTATCATATAATATTTGTTCTTAAATATGCAAGTTATATTATATATTATTTTTCTATTATTATTGCTTTGTAATTAGTTATATAATATAATAATAAATAATAATAATCAATAACAAACGACTGCAACAATGAAGAGAGGGATTTGAGTTGAAAACAGGGAAAATCAAAGTGTGTGTAATTGGAGCAGGGCGCGCAGGAATGATTCATGCAATTAACTTAAGGTCAAGAGTGCCGAATGCGCAGCTTGTTTCTGTCGTGGATCCGTTCGAGGAAGCCGCATTAAAAGCATGTGACAAACTGGAAATAGACAGCTATTATACCGACTACAGGAAAGCTTTACAGGATGAAAATATTGATGCAGTCGTTATTGTCACCCCTACTGTCTTTCACATGGAAATTGCAGTTGCGGCAGCAAATGCGGGAAAACATATTTTGTGCGAAAAACCAATGGCCTTGAATGAGTCGGAATGCGATATGATGATACAAAGCGCGGAAAAAAACAGCATAAAATTCCAGATGGCTTTTATGAGGCGTTTTGACGAGAGTTTTATTCAAGCGCGCGAGGTCGTTGAGAGCGGTGAAATAGGCGGCATAGTTCTTGTTAAATCTAATACGAGAGGCCCCAGTGTCCCGCAAAAATGGATGTATGATATCGAAAAGAGCAACGGACCCCTTGCAGAGGTCAACAGCCATGATATTGACACACTCCGGTGGTTTACCGGCAGCGAATTTAAGTCACTGTATGCCTTAGGCGGCAACTACAGATGTCCGGAAGCGCGCATGGAATACCCGGACTTCTATGATAATGTAATCCTAAATGCTTCTTTTAAAAACGGCATGCTGGGTTCAATAGACGGTGCCCAGGGAGTGTCCTATGGTTATGATGCGAGAGTTGAGATTTTGGGCACCAAAGGCTGCATATTCTTGGGACAGATTCATGAAAAAGCCATTACCGTCTGCAACAGTGAAAAACGTATGACTCAGCCCGTTATGAACAGCTGGCACTATCTGTTCCGGGAGTCATATCTGGCGGAAGATACCCACTTTATTGAAAGTATTCTGAATAATACGACCCCCAAGGTTACAGGTATGGACGGCAAAATGGCAGTTAAGGTGGTAAAAGCGGGAAACATCTCAATAAAGGAGAATCGTATTGTTGAATTGGCTTATGATTAAGAAGGTTTTACTGCCTTCAATAATTATGGATTGACAATTGTCGAAGTCTGTCCGATGCCTGCCGTAAGTTCCGTTAGCCTCTCCCATGTCAGGCAGCCGACGATGCCATCCGCATCAAGCCCCTGTGAACGCTGGAAATTGATTACTGCATTACGCGTACCACCTCCAAAATACCCGTCAAGCCCTGAGCCAGTATAACCAATTGCATTGAGGGCATCCTGAAGTGTCAGCACATATACTCCTGCACTTCCGTATCTTACCAATGGATAGCCCCCGGCCGCACAGGCAGCCGGTGTTTGGCGGGCGTCAAAGTGTACCCAGGTGGGGGTCAGATATGCCGGTTCGACGTAAGTCCACACACCCGATTGTATTGCTGTATTGCGAAGCTGATCCCTTGTAAAACTGTCAAGGTTTTGCCCCGTATCAAACGAAACCCCTGCATAATGCTGGGACATGGCGGCATGCCCTCCCTCCCAGATACGCTTGAAGGCAAAACCTACATAGATAGGGCGCCTCCAAAGATTCCGTGTAACATTGAAAGCTTCCATTGCTCGTCTGGAGGTCCACAGCGTACCAGAACGGGAACTCCCTCTGAATTCCCTCACAGTCAGCGTTCTGCCGATATTGTAGGGCATCGCATTGGTTTCTGCCAGCGTATAATACTCCATCGTGTCATTTCTATTATTGTAAACATATATATTTGCCATATGAAAACCTTCCTTTACATAACGTCCATTTACCTCCATAGTATGCAAAAGGCCCGCCGGTTGTTAACCGACAGGCTTTTTTAAGCATTTTTTCATTATATAATATAATCGTTATGATGCGACCGGCATGAAAATGCACTGGAGACTCATCACCTAAGCCACCCGGTGCTGACATTTTTGCGATACTGAAGCTAGACTTTCATAACCTTTGGTATATAATCATGGTCAACCGTGATGACTGAGTGGTAATTGTCATATAGCTTGTGAATTCTATCCGAAATTTGCTCAATCAGTTCCTCGTTGCTCCATTGAAAATCAAAAGGAACGACAATGTCAAAGATCAATTTGGAATGGCTCACACTCCATACAACACGGAAATCGTGCATGCTTATCTTTGGCGAAATCTCCACAATCAGGTTTTTTACTATAGCTTTCAATTCGTTTGTTCTTTCATCATTTGTAATAATCGGATCTAGATGGATTACCAAGTGGATGCCCATATCCTTTAAAAAGTCACGTTCAATATTGTCAATGATATCGTGGCTTACCATTATGTCCTGCTCGGCACATACCTCGCAATGCACAGAGGCAAAGCATTTGCCTGCACCGTAGTTGTGTACCGTCAGGTCATGCAGTCCCATAATACTGTCATAGCTTAAAATCTTATTGTAGATGCCGTCCACAATTTCCTTTGAAGGCGCTACACCAAGCAGCGGACTGATGGTATCATTAATCAGCTTGATTCCGGTTACCAGAATAAACAGCGCAACAAGGACACCCATGTACCCATCCAGATTAAACCCGGTCAGATAGGTTATAAAAGCGGCAATCAGTACGGCGGATGTAGTAATAATATCGTTACGGCTGTCAACAGATGTTGCCATGAGAGCTGAAGAATTAATTGTCCTGCCGATTTTCCTATAGAATAGATACTGCCAGAGTTTAATAAGGATGGCGGCTGCCAATACCAATACAGAAATAATGGAGAACTGCGCTATTTGAGGGTGTATGATCTTATCAATAGAGCTTAGAATCAATTGTATCCCCAAAAACAGAATTATAAACGATACGATCAAAGCGGAGATATATTCCATACGCGCATGGCCGTAAGGATGCTTGTCATCAGCCGGCTTACCGGAAATTTTAAAGCCAACCAGCGTAATCACAGATGAGCCGGAGTCAGAGAGGTTGTTTACAGCATCCGCAATAATGGAGATACTGTTAAAAAGCATTCCGGCAATTATTTTAATTAGAAAGAGAATAAAATTGGATGCAATGCCTACAATACCGGCAAACTTGCCATAACACCCACGCACACGAAAATTTGCAGTGTTTTGATTGTCCTTTACAAATAATTTAATTAATAAATTTGTCAACATCTCACCTCAAGCTATAAGTATTATTTATATTATATGATTGGCCGCTGCATTCCGAGTACATAGCTATGCTTATCTAATTATTTTCTTGTGCACACAACGGTAAAATCGTTTTTCAAATACGCTTCCACAAATTCTACCCTGTCGATAATGTTTGAAAAACCGGTGATTATTTCGCTTATCTCATCAGGATGGAAATAGAAATATTCATCCTCCCTGTCAGGTGAAGCACAGTGAAGCAGATTGAATACCACTGCTTCGGAAGATAATCTGAAAAATAGCTTAAGTGCGTTGATAAGAAATGTTCTGTTGTTGCCGAGATTAAGGTTGAAAATACCCGATGCATATATCACATCAAAGGAACCGTCGTTGAAAATATTGTTTTTAAAAATATCAATGTGATAAAAATCTGCATCAAGCTGCTTGTTTCTTGCCTGCTTTATCATCATTTCCAATATATCTACACCGGTATAGGATACATTTATACCCTTGCTCTTTATATATTCCAGCAGGTTCCCCGTACCGCATCCCACATCCAGCAAAGTTTTACCTTCAAGGTTCACCGAGGACAGCAGCATGTCAAATCTCAATCTTTGAGCCTCTTCACTTTCCCAGCCCAGTATCCCGTACTCTGGGAGGCCTTTTACCATGTTTTCCTCATAATATGTTTTAATTATTTCAAGCTTATCCATGAGGTGTAATACTCCCTGTCATTGTTTTATTCTCATATTTAAGTAAACTTTTGAAGAATAGTTATATAATAGATCATTCTCAGTATGTAGTCAAGTTGGAATCTCCGGACGTTTCAATACGCTATTTTTTACTTAACATTCCGTAAATAATTGCTTGATATTTTTTTATCAATATTGTATGCTATCAATATACTCCTGACCGCAAGGATTTTCCGCGTGGGAAGGCGCTAAAGATAATGTGTCCGTACATACAATGAATGTACCCATTGAGCGCCTTTCACCATGTTGGAAGTGCGTTTTTTGCTGAAAAGGGGAGAATGTATTCCTACTCGGGAAGCAGGGAGAATTCTATGAAAAATGTTGCGGAACTTGCGCCAAAGCTTACATCAGGGAATAAAGATGTGTTGTCAGCTGTTATTGAATATTACTCCACTGCCCCGCAACCGGAGTGTGAAGCTCTTTTTAGCGCGGCTCTTGAGCAAAGGCGCATATATTACGGCAACCGGGTTTTCTTCCGTGGGCTGATTGAATTCAGCAACTATTGTAAAAACGACTGCCTTTACTGTGGTATCCGTAGAAGCAACAGAAATGCGCAAAGATACAGACTCTCACAGCAGGAAATTCTGGAGTGTTGCGAAGATGGATATCGCTTGGGCTTCCGCACCTTTGTACTGCAAAGCGGCGAGGATCCTTATTATTCCGATGACCGTATGTGCGGCATAATAGCCAGAATAAAAGACCGTTATCCGGAATGCGCTTTGACGCTTTCACTGGGTGAAAAAACTGAGGGAAGCTACAGACGGTATTTTAATGCGGGAGCCGACCGATACCTGCTGAGGCATGAAAGCGCAAATGAGCCGCATTACACACGTTTGCACCCCGGCGATATGAGTCTGGCACACCGCAAACAATGTTTGTATACTCTTAAAGAAATAGGCTTTCAGGTAGGAGCCGGTTTCATGGTGGAGTCACCCTATCAAACCTTCGGCGATTTAGCCTCCGATCTGGTATTTCTCAGGGATCTCCAACCCAATATGATTGGCATAGGGCCTTTTATACCCCATAAGGATACTGTATTTGCTGGTGAAAAAACACCGACTATCGAGCTTACCTTAATCATGCTTGCACTGATACGGCTGATGCTGCCGAAGGTACTTCTCCCATCCACTACCGCACTTGGCACCGTCAATCCCCGAGGAAGGGAAATGGGCCTTAAAGCCGGCGCCAATGTCGTTATGCCCAATCTTTCACCGGTGAAGCATCGAAAAGATTATTCACTCTACGACAACAAGATCTGTACCGGCGAGGAAGCCGCCGAATGCCTCGGCTGCCTGTCAGGGCGTATACGTTCAGCTGGCTTTGAGCCGGATTTTTCAAGAGGAGACGCCGTTATGTAATGTCTCTTAACAAGGCCAGAACGGAAAACCTTTAAACCACTCACCTGACATGATATAATAAATTAGTATGATTCTTTCATCACTCAAGCAGAATCATTTTTTTAGTTTGTACCGTCAGGAGGTTATTATGACAAAGATGCTTGCTAACAATCTTGTACAAAGTCAGAGATTGACCATGACGCCAAAGCTGATAGAGTTTATAAAAGTGCTGCAGATTCCAAGTACCGAGTTGATAACATATTTAGAAGAAGAGATTATGGATAACCCAATGCTGGAGCTTGCTATTTCAGACGACTTTTCTTACAAACTTCAGCATGGTAAAGAAAATACATTCAACATGGAGTATCATACGAGAAACCGGGAGGATTTGCCGGAAGGTGATGAATTTCTGTCTTATTCAAAAACTTCGGAAACACTTAAGGATTACCTTAAACTTCAGTTAATTGAGCTTAATATTGAGCCTGTTTATATAAAAATCGTGGAATTCATGATTGAGAGTGTTGACGAAGATGGATTCCTCAAAGAAAACTTGGACAATCTGGCTTGTATTCTCAAGATACCAAAAAAGACTGCAAATAACAGTATGAAAATTTTGCAAAGTCTGGATCCTGCCGGTGTTGGTGCCAGGAATTTAAA
>CAYGHY010000056.1:13549-15780 GCA_964349435.1 uncultured Oscillospiraceae bacterium | reverse complement strand
ATTCACTATATATTTCTAAAAATATTGGCGTCAATATTCATTTGTTTGATGATGCGATGGTGCACGGCTACGGGTGGTGTCCGCCTCTTGCTCTAATTGATGCGCTTTCATCGGTTACGAATTTTGGTGAATTGCTCAAGAGCAAATCCAAGTATCTTGATGAAATTGTAAATCATAATCAATTGACGGAATTTATTGAACCTTCAAAACACGATTTCAAAGATTTCATCAAAGCTGTGAGTAATTGAGGTGGGGATCATTTTGAGTTGTAAAACAAACCATCATGATTGTAATTTACTGGCCAATAGGCCTCTGGCAAAGACTGACGTAATCGGCGCACGAACGTGGATCGGCATCGGCGGAATCATCAGCAACAACATCTCCCTCTGCGGGGATGTGGTGATCGGCGCGGGGGCGGTGGTGGTGAGGAATATTGATAAGGCTGGGACTTATGTCGGAGTGCCGGCAAGAAAGATAAGTAATCCTTGAAGCAGAAGAACATGTTGAACATTCTGTTCATTACCTTGTTGGATATGCGTTCTGTTGACGAGCACAACCTCTATTCGGATCTGATGCGTGAGTTTGCCCGCCACGGACATAATGTGTATATTGTTTCACCGATCGAGCGCAGATATGGGCAGCCAACACAGTTGCTGGAAGATAAAACGGATGAACTGCGTCAGCGGGTTCACATCCTGAAACTAAGGTCGGGCAATATCCAGAAAACGAACCTGGTTGAGAAAGGTGTCTCAACACTGCTGCTGGAAAATCAATTGGTACGTGGCATCAAGAAGTATTTCTCATCTGTTCATTTTGATTTGGTGCTCTTCTCAACACCGCCCATCACCCTCTTGAAGCCGGTATCTTACATCAAGAAGCGTTATAATGCCAGGGCCTATCTGATGCTGAAGGACATCTTTCCCCAGAACGCGGTGGATCTGGGCATGATGAAGGAAGGCGGTTTGCTCCACCGGTACTTCCGCGCGAAGGAAAAACGGCTCTATGAAATCTCCGACCGCATCGGCTGCATGTCCCCTGCGAATGTCGCCTATGTACTGCGGCACAATCCGGAAATTCCCGGGGATAAGGTAGAGTTGTGCCCCAACAGCATTGAAGTGCGGGAATATCAGCCGGTCAGTGAGGATGAAAAGCAATTATTAAGAAAGTGGTACGGCCTGCCAGCGGACAAACGGGTTTTTGTTTATGGCGGCAACCTGGGCAAACCGCAGGACGTGCCCTTCATCATCCGCTGCCTCGAGGCCTGCAGGGATATCCCGGAAGCCTTTTTTTTGATCGTGGGCAGCGGCACGGATTACCCCCTGTTGGAGAACTATGTCAAGGAGAGGAAGCCCGCCCATGTGATGCTGCTGCCTTCCATGCCGGAGGAAGAGTATGATAGAATGCTGTTGTGCTGCGATGTGGGGCTGATTTTTCTGGATCACAGGTTCACTATTCCCAACTTTCCCTCACGGCTGCTGTCCTATATGCAAGCTGGGTTGCCGGTGCTGGCCTGTACGGACAGGAACACTGATATTGGGAAGGTGATTGTAGAAGGCGGGTTTGGGTGGTGGTGTGAGAGTGATGATTCTATAGGATTTGCACAAAAAGTTGACAATGTGGTGATGTCAGACACGAGATCGAAGGGATTGAAGGCAAAGGAATATCTGATAAGAAACTACTCTGCTGAAACATGCTCTAATATAATCAATGTGCATTTGTAGTGAGGTTTTGTGAAGATACTAATATTTATGGCTGGTTTTTTTCCTGGGAAAAAGTATGGCGGACCACCGGTAAGTGTGGATAATTTTTGTTCACTGATGAGTGGATTTGAGTGTTTTATTGTTACAAGAAATCACGATATGGATGAAATCGAAGAATATAAGGGGATATCTGGTGGTTGGAATGACAGGAATAATTGTAAGGTTAAGTACCTAAGTGATAGTGACTATAAAAAGACTGACTTTGAAAAGATAATACTGGATATCAAGCCTGATATTATTTATCTTCAAGGATTATTTCAATCATGTGTATTGCCTTGTTTATCTCTTGCAAAAAAACACGGAATCAATGTCATCTTAGCTCTACGTGGCGAAGTGTGTGCAAATGCTCTTGCGATAAGAAAATTTAAAAAGGTACCATACATTTATGCTCTTAGGATTATTGGTTTGCTAAAGAATGTTTCTTTCCAGTCTACTAGTGCTGAGGAAACGGCAGCCATTCACAAATATCTA
>CAYGHY010000056.1:0-13539 GCA_964349435.1 uncultured Oscillospiraceae bacterium | reverse complement strand
AATATCTAAAAGTGCCTTATGAAAAAATACATTTCCTTCCCAATATTCCCTCGATACCGGCAAAAGTATATCCACGCCCTGAAAAAAAAGCTGGTTCTGCTAAGTTCATTTTCCTCTCTAGGATACATCCGAAGAAGAACTTGCTAAGCGCGATTCATTACTTTGGGATGGTATCTGGGAATGTAAAATTTGATATTTATGGTCCAGTAGAGGACGAAGGGTACTGGAAGCAATGTCAAGTTGCTATAAAAAAGCTTCCTGAGAACATCAACGTGAATTATTGCGGATTGGTATCTCATGATGAAGTGTGTCAAGTTTTCAGCAGATACGATGCTTTTTTGTTTCCAACACTAAGCGAAAATTATGGTCATGTTATAGCTGAATCATTATGCGTTGGAACGCCTGTAATCACGAGCGATCAGACGCCATGGACTGATATAGATGAAGCAGGTGCGGGAAGGGTATTGCCGCTTGATAAAAATGCCGAATTCGCTAATGTTATTCAAGAAATTGTAGATACTGATGATGCTAACATGAAAGTGAAGCGAGAAAAGACTCAGCATTTTATACAAGATAAAATAGCCATTACAAATATTGAGAAAAAATACAGAACGATTCTTGAGTCTCTCTAGAGGAGCTATCGTGGAGCACGTATGTTTGTAAGCACGGGAAAACCTAAAATATTGAGAATCCCTCAATCAATAGTAAGCTTAAAATGGGTGCTTCTTATGGGTACCTTGGTTTTAAGTTGCTTGAACAATATACTTCTTATTGTTTGGACAATCGCCCTTGCTTTGATACTACCATTACTGTATAAAAAAGAGGGAGCCATTGAAGCGTTTATATATATACAATTAAGATCACTGCTGAATCCTGGAATTGCAGTTAGCTATACAGACACTGCTTCTGTGGTAAAATGGGCAGTAATCTTTTTGCTTTCATTCTATCTGCTGTTTTTTACTAGAAATAGCACAAAAAATTTAGAAGTTCAAAGGATATCACTGCTACTGGCACTCTTTGCTATGATAGTTATAGTTTCTATTTGGTTCGTAAGTTCGTATCCTCTTGTTGCGTCATTTAAGGTGATGTCGTGGATAATACCCTTTACAGCAATCATTAAAGGTATTTCCGCTACAAAAGGGACTGACTGGATAAAAATGATTACTTTCCCTTTGGGATTGATTTGCTTTGGCAGCATTATTCTCATAGGAAGTTCTATAGGGTACCTCAGAACCGGATATGCTTTTCAAGGACTGTTTAATCATCCAAATGTGTACGGTACCATTCTAGCTGTTTTTATATCAGGTTATCTCTATAAATGCAAACATTTATCATTACTTAATATTGCTGTTATTGGGTACACAATATTTTTGGCGATACAGTCTGGCTCAAGAACAGGAATGCTATCGATTGTATTAGTTGTTCTTATCTATATGCTTACTTTGAAAACGAAACTACATCTTAAGATTTTCTTGATTGTTATAACCTGTGGCGCGGTAGTGTTACTGCTAGTTTCAGATAACTCAGTTATTACTTTTATTACGGATTTTATGTACAAGGGAAACAAGAGTAACTTGCTCTATTCCAGAGAAAATCAGATTCAAAGAAATATCGATAGATTTCTTGCAAGCCCGTTATTTGGGACAGGTTTTAATGTGCCGTTTACCCCTGGATTAAGGTCCACTCAATTTTCTTTTGATGTTGTAACTGAGAATGGGAATCTAATACTTGCCTTGCTTGGTGATGTTGGAATTATTGGTTTGATTTTGTTTATTGTTGCTTATACATATATATATCGACTTGGGAAAGGAGTAGTTTCAACCATATTTTTCATTCCGTTTATTGCATCTATGGGTGAGATGTCTTTCTTTAGCACTAATAATTTTGCGATTGTATTTTATATGTATTTAGCTGTATATGTTTGCGATGGAGTAAATAGACTTTCTAAGTGATAAACGAAGTGATGCGTTAGCCGGGCATATTTATTAAGAACAGGGGGCTCATGTTGCAAGCAATTTGTAAATTTAAGAGATATTTGAAGAATGGAGTCCTTAACGATGTTGCCTTTAAGATGATTGCAAACATCGTTTTAACCATCACAAGAAATATTATGGTTTTGCCAATAATGGCGAAAATTTTTACGAACAGTGAGTATGGTGAAATAGTCACGATTGTAGGTGTTATAACAACGATAGCTGCTGGGTTTGGGAATGCTTTATTATCCACGAGACTTGTAAGAGAAATGGATTATAAGAATGCTTTTCTTCAAGGAGATTTTAACCTCATCTGCATTATTGTTTCCGGAATAAGCATTCTGTTTACTGTATTGATTGCACTTTTATTTCCTAATCTTAGCGTGAGCAACTTATTGTTTGTTGCTGCCATTTTATTTGCAGAAACTTTCACGGGTTATCATTCTGGGTGGTTTATTTTGCGGCAAGCATATAAAAAACTGTTGATTTATACAGTGATTGGCAGCGCTGGATTTGTAATTGGTTTACTGTTTTCGTATTTCACAAAACTTTGGACACTGACATATTTTACATCAGATATTATCTGCCTCACATTTTTAGTAATACATTCTCCATTAATAACGGAAAAGCTTGTCCTAACATCAGAGAAAACGACAACAATCAAGAAATACATTGTGCTTATTATAACAACCATTATTAGTAATGCATTGGCATACCTGGATAGACTTTTACTGTACCCGATATTAGGTGGCGAAGCTGTCGCGGTATATACAACGGCTAGCATGTTTGGTAAAATATTTAGTATGATATCTTTGCCAGTTTCTAGTATTATGCTTGGATATTATGCAACTGAAAGAATAAAGCTTGATTTAAAAAAATATTGGTTAATCAATTTTTTATCTCTTGCTTTTTTGATCTTTTTTATTATTATAACACAAGTTGCTGGTATTTGGTTTACGGGCTTGCTTTATCCTAGCATTATTGCTAAAGCAGCGCCATATGTTCTTATAGCCAATCTTTCGAGTGCAATTGGAGCAAGCGCACAGATTACAAAGTCAGCTGCGTTAATTTACGCCAAGACATATTGGGTGTTGATTATTCAAGCTGTGTATGCAACTGTTTATATAGGTGTTGGTTATTATGCTGTAAAGATAGATGGATTGAGAGGATTTACATATTCGGTTTTAATTGCTAATATACTGCAATTAGTGCTTTTATTCATAGTTTGTCATATTGCTGTTAAGAATCTAAATCAGAGCAATTTGAATAGTATTAGGAGTGTGAAGTGATGCTGGATTCAAAAAAAATCGATATTAGTGTTTACATGTTGACATATTATCATGAGGAATACATTGCACAAGCGATTGAAAGTATATTGATGCAAAAAACACAATACTCATATGAAATTGTCATTTCTGATGACTGCTCACAAGACGGTACTTATCGAATTATTCAAGACTACGCAAATAAGTATCCCAATATCATTAGAATTAATAGAAACATTGAGAACATCGGGATACCAAACAATATTTATAAAGCTCGTTGCATGTGCCGGGGGCGCTATATTGTTTGTCTTGCTGGTGATGACTATTGGATTGATGAAAGCAAAATACAGAAACAGTGCTCGTTTTTAGAAAACCACAATGAATTCTTTGCTGTATGTTGCTGTTTTGAAATGAGATATGATGATGATGTTGAAGCTGTTAAAGTATTTCCAAAACCTTACCAGCGAAATAAAGAATATACAATTTTTGACTATGAAAAGGGCCAGACTCTTTATCTCAATGGGTTAATGATGAGAAATGTTTTTACCACAGAGGAAGGAAGAAATTTCTTTGGTAGAGCAAAAGAAATCAGTGACATAGTTGATGATGCAGTTGACACTGTTCTTATTCTTCAGTATGGCCGTATCTATGTCATGAATGAGATACAAAATGTTTACAGAGCAAATAGGTCAAAGAAGAACAAATATAACTACAATTCTCGATATACACAGATGGAAAAAACCAAAAACTCAATTACTTTGTACAATAACTTATATGAAAGCTTCGGAAGTGCTGTAAACTTCAAAAATAAGTATGCTGGTTTGTTTGGAATCGCTTGGCTATATATGATATCGACGAACAACTGGGCTGATTATTTTGCTCTATATGATACCATTCCTTGTGAGTACAGAAAGCCGTTGCATAGTAGTGTACTACTACGAAGCGTTAAGTATTCGGTTGTTGCGCTCTTTCACCAAGTGTCTATTATTAAAGCAAAAAGGATTAGAAAATAAAAGATTTGAGTTATGGAAAATCAAGAAAATGTTCGAGGAAGAAATTTATGTCAACTAAAGCAATAGAAATTCGCGGACGAAACACACAAAATAATGGCAGTTTATACTTTCTTGAGGCAAACAAAGACATTCCATTTAAAATTAAGCGTATTTACTATATTGTAAATGTTCCGGCAGGAACAGAGCGAGGTGGACATGCGCATAAGGCTCTGAAGCAATTCTTGTTCTGTCCATTCGGCAAGGTTGAGATAACGCTTGATGATGGGGTGAGTAGGCAATCCGTATTGCTTGATCAGCCGGAAAAGGGTCTCATTTTGACGCCATGCGTTTGGCGTGAAATGACTTGGAAGCAGGATAATTCAGTTCTATGCGTAGCTGTATCTGATTATTATGATGAAGATGACTACATACGGGATTACAACGATTTCATTCAGTACGTAAAGGAGAATACCCAATATGAATGTTGAATTTGCAGTACTTAAAAGGCAGTATGAAAAATATCAAGACGAGTATGAGGCTGCGGTTTTGCGCACGCTTCGTTCAGGTTGGTACATCTTGGGCAATGAATTGAAGGAATTCGAAAAACAATACGCAGACTTTCATACTGTTCGCAAATGCGTTGGCCTGAACTCTGGGCTGGATGCTTTAGTCTTGGCAATCAAGGCGCTTGGCATTGGGTCTGGCGATGAAGTCATTGTTCAAGCCAATACTTTCATCGCAACCGCGCTGGCGATTACCGCAAGCGGCGCTACCCCTGTTTTTGCTGATGCGGACGATTTCTTTGGGCTTGACACTAAAATGCTTGACTCACTGATCAACCCGAAAACAAAAGCGATAATTCCCGTACATTTATACGGTCAACCGTGTGACATGGAGACCATCATGCTTATTGCCAGACGGCACAATCTATATGTCATCGAAGATTGCGCCCAGGCTCACGGGGCCAAATATAAGGGCCATCTTGTCGGGACGTTTGGGGATATTGGTTGTTTCAGTTTCTATCCGATGAAACCAATAGGGGCATTTGGAGATGGGGGAGCGGTCATCACAAACAACGATCAGTTGGCTGATAAGCTGATGATGCTGAGAAATTACGGAAGCAAGGTGAAGTATCAGCATGAGATCAAAGGAGTAAATTCCAGACTGGACGAGATCCAGGCAGCGATCCTGCAGATAAACCTTCAGCATGTTAATGATGGGAATTATGAAAGGCAAAAAATCGCATCAAGATATATGAATGAGATAATCAATCATGAAATTACACTCCCTTTGCTAAGGCCAGATTCAGAGCATGTTTACCATATATTTCCAATACTATGCAGTAAGAGGGAGAAGCTTCGAAAATATCTTGAACAGGAAAATATTCATACGCAAATTCATTATCCTACATCGTGTCACCTGTCGCCATGCTTTGTTGAGCTTAATCACAAACCAGGTGACTTCACGAATGCGGAAAGATTCGCCCATGATGAACTCAGCCTTCCGATCTATGTTGGAATGCCGGATGAAGAAGTTGATTTTGTTATTAGCTGTTTGAATCAATATAAACGATAAGTTTTGAAGGGCAACTGGTGGTAATCGAAGGCGGAATCGACATCCCGTTTGATATTAAGCGTGTTTTCTATATCTACGGCTCAGGTGAGGATGTTGTACGAGGCCTGCATGCCAACAGAAAGTCAGCATTTGTCCTGATTAATGTTGCCGGTAAGAGTAAGGTTAAGGTAATGGATCAATTTGGCGCTGTAAAAATTTTTTGCTTGGATTATCCTCATCAAGGGATCTAACTGCCAGTGATGGTGTGGAAAGAAATGTATGATTTTTCTCCTGATAGCGTACTTCTATGCTTCTCCAGCGAACATTACGATTCCGGTGAATATATCAGAAATTATGATGATTATGTGCGCATATGATAGTTCAACCAGGCGTGATAAGTAAGAGTTTTGAAATCATATGATGAAACTTCTACGATTGCTCATCAACAAATTAATGGAGATATGAAGAAATGAACGAAATATCAAAAAAAACTAAAATTTGCGATGGTGTGAGAATCGGCAATAACGTAATTATCGAAGATGATGTCTATCTCGATTTTGATGTTATTATTCGAGATAATGTACATATTGGGAAGGGAACTTTTATCGGAGCTCGATCGATAATAGGTGAGTATTTGGCGGATTTCTTCGATGGAATGAGTAGTAAAATTCATCCATTATATATTGGTGAGGATTCAATTATTCGCAGTGAGGCCATAATCTATGGCGGCTCCGAGATTGGTAACAATTTTCAAACTGGGCACCGAGTGACTATTCGCGAGAATAGCAAGATTGGTCATCATGTAAGAATCGGAACATTATCAGATATTCAAGGACAATGCACGATCGGCAATTATGTGAATATGCATAGTAATGTTCATATAGGTATGTCAAGCGTGATTAAGGATTATGCTTGGATTTTTCCATATGTAGTGTTGACAAATGATCCAACACCACCTTCTGATACACTGTCTGGTGTTACAGTTGAAGAGTTCGCTGTTATTTCAACAGGTTCAATTATACTGCCAGGAGTACTCATAGGTAAAGATTCTCTTGTTGGCGCAGGTGCAATTGTTACAAAAGATGTCGAAGCAGAAAAGGTATATGTTGGAAATCCTGCAAGGCCATTATGTGAAACAAGCAAGATTAAGAATAATGAGACGGGGAAGTCAATTTATCCGTGGAGGTATACATTTGAAAGAGGTATGCCCTGGAAGGGCATTGGTTACGACAGCTGGCTAAATAAACAGAGCGAGGAGTAGAATATGAGG
Source organism: uncultured Oscillospiraceae bacterium (assembly GCA_964349435.1). Taxonomy (GTDB): domain Bacteria; phylum Bacillota; class Clostridia; order Acetivibrionales; family DTU013; genus CAYGHY01. Next base: position 6,485 of record CAYGHY010000056.1, on the reverse strand, counting down.
ATAGCTACAGTGACTGTCATCGGTGCAAATGGCACGATGGGGCAAAATGTCTCAGGTATCTTTGCTTCGTTTGGTCAAGCCAAAGTATATATGGTTTGCCGGAATATTGATAAAGCAAAGGTTGCTGCAGACAGGGCTGCACTATCGGTCAAAGCTGACAGCATCAGGGAAAGACTGGTTCCTGTGAACTTCGATTCCCTTATTGATTGTGTGAAGGAATCAGACCTGATTTTTGAGAGCGTTGCTGAAGATGAGTCGATTAAAAGCGAAGTGATTAGGAAGGTTGGCCTTGCTTTACAGGAAGGTACGGTTTTCTGCTCAGGCTCTTCAGGCCTTTCAATCACAAAACTTGCTGAAGCATTGCCTGAAAACCGCAGAGGTAATTACTTTGGCGTCCATATGTTCAACCCTCCATACAGCCTTACGCTTTGTGAATTGAGCTCGACAGTTTATTCCAATAAAAACACCTATCAGCATTTGAAGCAATATCTTGCAAGCACATTGCGCCGGACTGTGGTTGAAGTAAAAGATTCCCCGGCTTTTTTAGGGAATAGAATTGGGTTTGAGTTTCTAAACGAAGCCATGCAATACGCCCAGCTTTTTAGGCATAGTGGCGGCATTGACTATATAGACAGCATTCTGGGGCCATTTACCGGGAGAAGCATGCCGCCTTTGGTCACCATCGATTTTGTCGGGCTTGACATCCATAAGGCGATTGTCGAAAATTTATTCAGTAATTTGGATGGCAGGCATAAAGATACTTTCAAATTGCCGGAGTTTGCCGAAAGATTGATTGAAAGCGGAAAGTTAGGCCGGAAGACGAACGGTGGGCTTTATATGACACAAGTATTAAAGAATGGTGTTAAAGAACGCCTTGTGTATGATATTGCTGAGGGGACCTACCGTGAAAAGATCAAATACAATTTTTCGTTTGTTGAAAGAATGGTCGCTGATTTCGCCCAGGGTGATTATCAATCAGCAGCGATGCATCTTGTCAGGAATGAATCAACAGAAGCGGAAATTTGCACTGAGTTTCTGTTGAAATATATCCTGAATTCACTCCATTCTTCGTTGGAGGTTGGGCACAGTACACATGATGCGGATGATGTGATGGCAAATGGCTTCAATTGGTGCCCGCCTCAGGCACTGCTTGAATGGCTGAGCGGCACAAGTCGCTTATATGAGTTGATTCATGAAAGGCTGCCGTGGGACTTCAAGGAAACCTTAGATATTGAAATGCTGCTAAAAACTGCCCAGAAGTCAAAGTATGATTACAGACGTTACTTACTTGCGAAGAAGTGAGGGGACTGCAATGAAAAAAGTATATGTGTTGGGTGGAGCACAGACGGACTTTGAGCGTAATTGGACAAAGGAGGGCAAAAGCATAATTGCCCTGCTCAGGGAATCTGTCAAGGACGGGCTCTCTGAAGCGGGTATATCGTTTGATGACATTAAGGAATTGAACAAAAAGAACAGAGTTGCTTGCTTTGTTGGCAACTTTATCGGTGAGCTATATGTTGATCAAGGCCATCTTGGTGCATTAATGACGCAGGTAGACTCGGCCTTTTATGGCGTACCCTCGGCCAGATATGAGGCTGCCTGTGCATCCAGTTCAGTGGCACTCGATGCTGCTATGACAAAGGTCATGCTGGGTCATTATGACCTGGCGATTGTCGTTGGCTGGGAGTTGATGAAAACTGTCGACAGCAAGATTGGAGGGGACATTCTTGGGCGGGCAGCATTGTATGAGAAAGAGGGAAAAGGAATAGACTTCCCGTTTCCAAAATTGTTCGGTCGGTTGGCAGACGAGATTCTACTTAAGCATAAAACAGATGAAAAAGTCTTCATGGATTCGCTTGCGATGATTTCGACTCTGAATTATGCTAACGCAAAGAGAAACCCACTTGCTCAAACGCGCAAATGGTTTATGGATTTTGAGCAGGCCAGCAAACGCGGCACAGACACGAACCCTTATGTTGGCGGGAAACTTGCCGTATCTGATTGTTCCCAGGTTACTGATGGTTCTGTAGTCGTCATTCTGGCTTCAGAGAACTTTATCAAGGAGCGTGGGCTGAGTGGAGTGCCTACTGTAAAAGGCTGGGGTCACAGGGTGGCACCGATGCTGTTTGACCAAAAGATGAACGAAAGCAGGAGTTCGAAGTTCATCCTGCCCTGGACTCGGCAGTCCATTTTGGATGCCTATCAACGCAGTGGCCTTACAGTGGATGATATCGATGTATTTGAAACGCATGATTGCTTCACTTCAAGTGAATATGCAGCAATATCCGCGTTTGGAATCACTGAGCCGGGGGATGAGTACAGAGCCATCCAGGATGGCACGATTGCCTTTGATGGGAAAAAGCCAGTCAATCCCAGCGGCGGTTTGATTGGCTGCGGCCATCCGGTCGGCGCCAGCGGTGCCAGAATGTTCCTTGATCTATATAAGCAGATTAGCGGGAAAGCTAACAAGTATCAAATCCTGGATGCACAAAACGGTATGATGTTGAATATCGGTGGTAGTGCTACTACAAATTATGTGTTCATAATCGGTCAAGGAGAGCAAATGTTATGAAAGCTATAATCCTTGCAGGCGGTGCGGGCACCCGCCTTTACCCTCTGACCATGGTCACGTCCAAGCAGCTTCTGCCCGTCTATGACAAGCCGATGGTTTATTATCCTCTATCTGTCTTGATGCTGGCGGGAATCCGGGATGTTCTAGTAATCTCAACGCCGGAGGACCTGCCTAATTTTGAGCGGTTGCTCGGCAGCGGGAGCCAGTTTGGGATTCGGTTGTCCTATTCAGAGCAGCCTTCACCTGACGGCCTGGCGCAGGCCCTTCTCATCGGGGAAGATTTTATTGGAGACGACGCCTGCACGATGATCCTGGGGGACAATATTTTTTATGGCGGCGGGTTCACCACCATTCTCCAAACTGCTGTTCATCAGGCAGAACAAGGTTTGGCAACGGTCTTTGGATACTACGTTCATGATCCGGAGCGTTTTGGTATCATGGAGTTTGACAGGGATTGGAATATCCTGTCTGTTGAGGAGAAACCTAAGCAGCCGAAATCCAATTACTGCATCACCGGCCTTTATATTTATCCCAAAGGTGTGTCCAATCTGGCAAAGCAGATACAGCCCTCAGTTCGAGGTGAGCTTGAAATCACATCTTTGAATGCCATCTACTTGCAAAATGGAAAGTTAAAGGGACAAATACTGGGACGTGGATTTGCTTGGCTGGACACCGGCACATTCGACAGCCTGATGGATGCCGCAACCTTTGTGCAGATGGTGGAGAAGCGGCAGGGAGTCAAGATATCTGCACCGGAAGAGATTGCTTACCGCCAGGGATGGATCAGCCAGGAAGAACTGTTGGAATCAGCTGCACGGTATGGTAAATCACCCTATGGTGAGCACCTCAAGCGCGTCGCATCAGGTGAACTGGTTTATTGATGGAGAGCGAAATGAAAAAAATCCTTGTAACAGGTGGAGCGGGTTTCATCGGCTCCAACTTCATTTTCCATATGCTTCAGAAGTACCCGGATTATAGAATCATCTGCCTGGACAAATTGACCTACGCGGGCAATCTGTCCACGCTGGCGCCAGTGATGAACAACTCCAACTTCCGCTTTGTGAAAGCAGATATCTGCGACCGGGAAGCCGTGTTCAGTCTGTTTGAAGAGGAGCGTCCCGACGTCGTTGTCAATTTCGCTGCGGAAAGCCATGTGGACCGCTCCATCGAGAATCCCGGCGTCTTCCTGCAGACGAACATCATGGGCACTGCCATGCTGATGGATGCCAGCCGGAAATTCGGTGTTTCCCGTTATCATCAGGTATCCACCGATGAAGTCTATGGCGATTTGCCGCTGGATAGGCCGGATCAGCTGTTCACGGAAGAGACGCCCATCCATACCAGCAGCCCCTATAGCAGTTCGAAGGCCGCAGCGGATTTGCTGGTGCAGGCCTACCACCGCACCTATGGATTACCTGTGACGATTTCGCGCTGCAGCAACAATTACGGACCCTACCATTTTCCGGAGAAGCTGATTCCCCTGATGATCGCCAACGCGCTGAATAACAAGCCGTTGCCGGTATATGGCGAAGGACTGAACGTGCGGGACTGGCTGTATGTGGAAGACCACTGCAAGGCCATCGACCTCATCATCCACAAGGGCCGGGCAGGAGAGGTCTATAACATCGGCGGCCACAATGAGATGCGAAATATCGATATCGTGAAGATCATCTGCAGGGAACTGGGCAAACCCGAAAGCCTCATCACCTATGTCACAGACCGCAAGGGCCATGATATGCGCTACGCCATTGACCCGACCAAAATCCATAATGAGCTGGGTTGGCTTCCAGAGACGAAGTTCACTGACGGCATCCGGAAAACCATTCAGTGGTACCTGGATAACCGCAAGTGGTGGGAGACCATCATCAGTGGAGAATACCAGAATTACTACGCCACCATGTATGAAAATCGATAACTGTATCACTTTGCCCCTATTTACAGGCAAACAGGCCAATTTTTCATTAACTCTGCATTTTGCACTCAGCCCTCAGCACTTTTCATTGTGCTGATGATTACTGAAATTGAGGAATCACAATGAAAATCTTTGTTACCGGTGTTAACGGTCAGCTGGGCCACGACGTCGCTGTTGAGTTGATAAAGCGCGGGCACACAGCGATCGGCAGTGACATTGCCTCTGCAGCAAGCTCGCCGGATGTGCTTCAAATGAAGAGGGTTGAGGGGTCTGCCATATCGGATCCGTCTTATGTTCAGCTCGACATAACGGACGCCGATGCGGTCATAGAGGTTCTGAATGGAATCCATCCGGAAGTTGTTATCCATTGCGCTGCCTGGACTGCTGTGGATTTAGCAGAAGATGCTGAAAATATTCCTAAGGTCAGAAAAGTAAATGTTGATGGGACGATGAATATCGCGGAGGTTTGCAGAGCCATCGATGCTAAAATGCTCTATCTTTCCACAGACTATGTGTTTGACGGGCAGGGGACAGAGCCCAGGAAACCGGATGATAAAAACTTCGCTCCGCTGAATGTCTACGGCCGGAGCAAGCTTGATGGGGAGCTTGCGATTTCGGCTGCCCTAGATAAATACTTCATTGTCCGCATTGCCTGGGTTTTTGGATTAAATGGTAAAAATTTCATCAAGACCATGCTCAATGTAGGGAAGACGCATGATACTGTCCGTGTAGTCAATGACCAGATTGGAACGCCGACTTACACCTATGATCTTGCGCGCTTGCTTGTGGACATGATTCAGACTGACAAGTATGGTTATTACCATGCCACCAATGAAGGCGGCTATATTTCCTGGTATGATTTCGCCTGTGAAATCTTCCGCCAGGCCAGAATGAGCACAAAGGTACTCCCGGTGACAACAGCGGAATATGGCCTGAGCAAAGCGGCCCGCCCGTTCAACAGCAGGCTGGATAAGAGTAATCTGGCAGAGAACGGCTTTGCGCCATTGCCGGACTGGAAAGATGCCTTAAGCAGGTTTCTTGCTGAGGAAAGCATTCGTAGTGCGTGGGGCTGAACTTTCGATCCCAAGACTTATCCATATCCTGAATTGTACAACGAGACCAAACAGCTCAGCACACAGCACTCACAACTGTGTCAAAAGGACATATTAAAGCGAGGAAACATAATGAAAATCGTCGTCGCCGGAACCGGGTATGTAGGCTTGTCCATCGCCATTTTACTGGCTCAGCATCATGAAGTCATCGCTGTTGATATTGTGTTGGAGAAAGTTGAACTCATCAACCGCAGGCTCTCCCCCATTCAGGATGAGGAAATTGAGCGTTATCTGTCAGAGAAACCACTGAACCTGGTGGCGACAACGGATGGGGACGCTGCCTACAAGGCTGCGGACTTTGTGGTGGTGTCCACGCCCACGGACTATGACCCTGTAAAGAATTACTTCAACACCACCAGTGTGGACAGCGTGATCCGCCAGGTGATGCGCGTGAACCCGGAGGCGGCTATCGTGGTCAAATCCACCGTGCCGGTCGGGTTTACAGAGGACGCGGCGGAGCGGCTTGATTGCAGCCAGTTGTTGTTCTCTCCTGAGTTTCTGCGCGAGAGCAAGGCACTGTACGACAACCTACACCCCTCCCGGATCATTGTAGGCGTGCCCGGGCGCAACAAGCACCTGCAGGGCAAGGCGGAGCGCTTTGCAAAGCTGCTTCAGGAAGGCGCCATCAAGCAGGATATCCCCACCCTGATCATGCCTTCCACGGAAGCAGAGGCGGTGAAGCTGTTTTCCAATACCTACCTGGCGCTGCGGGTGAGTTTCTTTAACGAGTTGGACACCTACGCGGAGATCCGCGGCCTGGACACCAAAAACATCATTGAGGGCGTGGGGCTGGACCCGCGTATCGGCACACACTACAACAACCCTTCCTTTGGTTACGGCGGCTACTGCCTGCCCAAGGATACCAAGCAGCTGCTGGCCAATTATGATG